>JAUWOU010000055.1 GCA_030612005.1 Candidatus Thorarchaeota archaeon
TACCAATTCGAAAACGGAGAATCGCAGCAAGCCCGCCTAAACGATGAAGTTGTTCTCCAGTTGGATGCTCTGTGGATACAATATGGAATGCACCTCTCGCTTTCTCTGTATCACGAATCAGATTATCCATTCGTCTACGAACCTGTTCTGAACCCTCTCTCAACTTCTTATCTGTGATGAGTAAATCCTCAACTGCTCCAAATTGAACCGCTTTTCTGACCTCTTCATCACCATAGGCACCTAGTCCATCATCTTTCGCCATATGTTCAATAAGCTCTTCTATTAACTTGGTTTCAGTTTCAACTTTGAGAGTACTTGCAGCCTTGCCAATGACTCCTCGGAAGAGAATTTCTTTTGCTCCTGGTACTCCTATTGCGTTTGTTCCCTCTACAACTACCGGAGGAAGGTCTTTGATACCTGCCTTGCTCAAATGGTTTCTAAAATGGTCCTTCACAAAACCGGGGCCTGCAATAACAATGAGTCCAATCTCTGCTTGTTCAAGCTGAGAACGGACAGCTAGAGCAACATCAACAAAAAAGTCCCTCATGGTGGAGTCATGGGTCTTCTGATCTCCTCTTTTTCGTGATATAGTAGCACGAATATGCACAGCCTCCTTGATGCCAAAATCTGCTGCTAAGAAGAGCTCTGCATCTCCATCTTCAATTGTAACAATCAGGCTGACCGGATTAAGCTGAGATTTAACGGCCTCTTTTAATCGGTCTAGAATAAACTTTGGCCAGTGTTCCTTGATGATAGTCAGTGTGTCTCCAGGTTCGATATTGATGGTATGATATGTGCCAGTGCTAACAAAGTCACTAGGTCCATCTAAAATTGGTCCCTTGATTCTGACACGATTTGAGAATGTATGAAATGCCACATCTTCCACTCGAAGTGTTAGCACCATTGGCTTTCTGACACTCTCTTGTTTTCTACTGTCTTCGCTTCCTACACGAACTCGTCGCATAGTCCTTGACTTAACCATATCCGCAGGTCCTACAGTATTGTAAAGGTGCCAGAGATCATCTAAGGTTTCAATCTTCAGCACAATGGTACCTTCTTTGAGGACGCGTTTCAATATCTTCAATTTGCCACCGCCTGACCGGTCCAGCAATCAGAAGAAATAGTCTCTGCTCGCTTGCTCGGGGGACTTGTACATTGCTGAATAGGTGTTTCCTATATCAATACCCCTACTCAATACTTCAGCATTAGTGACATGATTGGGTTGCACAAGTGTTTCATCTTCTTGTACTGCCAAGTCCCCTGCAATTCTAACAAGTCCACCTAATTCTCTAAGTCGTAATGTCAATGAATTTCTTTTTCCATCAAATTGGAGTGCCATTTTTTCAGCAACTCTCAAAACTTCTTTCACAGATTCAGTTTTGAAATGAGGTATTTTTCCATCCTCTTCAACGGTTTGTGCGATGAATCGAATAATCTCATCTATATTCTCTTGATTTTTCTCAATCCATGATGCTAGCATAATCTCATACCCATAGCCCCTAATTCTAGATCTTAGAGCTGGAAGAATTCCATCAATATTCTCAGTATTGCAGGATGCAAATAGAATGAAGTCACAAGGTACATCATCCACCCTGACAGCAGCTCCTGAACTTAGAGGATTATGCCCTGAAATTGAGTATATTCGCTCTTGCATCACTGTAAGAAGATGACTCTGGTGAGGTCCTAGAGCAGATACCTCATCAATGTAGAGAATTCCTTCATGGGCTTCGTGAATCGCTCCGGGAATCACTCTTTGATATGCAGCCATACCAAGTGTTTCAGCACTTCCATATGGATCATGTTTTACATCACCCAGGAGTTCAACATGACTCGTTCCACTTACTCTGATGAACCTATTTGTATTTCTGCCTACCAAAACTCGCTCAGCGTCAATTCTTTGTGGTTCCTTTGCAACAGAATTTTCTCCAAGTTTCTCGCGAGTCACTGCAATCTCATTTTCCCCTGATCTTTCATAGACCATATGGTATGAATCATTTCCTATCTCTTCAAGGCTAGTAACAGTCCTGAGAGCAGGTTCTCTTACGACATCCAACATTCTAAATAGACCATGGTAAGAGTCACTCTCTGACCAATCACATCGTTTGTCAGTACCGCAGTTTGTGCATGTTGCTTCTGAAGGTGTTGATAGACTGCTACAAATAGAACATCTATATCCCATTTTGATTGCAATCTCAATAGGAAGTCTATCTGGAGTTGAATAGAATATATTGCTAGGAGCTGAGATGGTTCTATTAGGACTTTCATCGATTTCGATTTGAGAAATCACTACAATTGGTCTGTCTGGAAGTGCCTTGTTATGCCTGAGTCGTATTTCTTGGGTGGGTGGATCCAGAAGAGAATACGCAGCCTTTGCAAGCATGGATTTTCCAATACCAGGCACTCCGCACAGAAGGACATGTCTTCTTTGTTTTACAGCAGATTGAACAATGGTTACAGCATGCTCTTGACCTATTATTCTCTGAAAGGGGTTCTTAGGAGTAATTACCTGTTCAGTTGTTTCCAGACTATCTAAAAGTGATGTCACGATTAAGAGCCTCGCATATGCTCCAATTCATGATGCTCCTTCACAACGAAATAATTGTGAGTATTACTTAACAAAAATCAGAAAAATAGAGGAAGTAAAGCTCGTTTCGAGCTTCACATCCTAAGCATAAGTATCGTAAGATGGCACTACTGATACTTGATAGTTATCCAAGTTTACTTGAAATGTTGAGTTTCCCATTATTATCACCTCTACTATCTAAGGGTATTCGATGGAACGTGATCTGTTTCATCTAATAATCCAACGAGTTCTGGCCGATTATTACACCTTTATTTGAAAATGGATTCAATATCTTTTTTGTAATTATTGTCCTAAGTCATCAAAGGTAAGAATCTTCAGACTGTTCGATTTGACCTTAATGTCGGCTACAGCAGCTCCTATGAGAAGTTTGGTATTCTTTTTGGTTGCAATATCGACTAAACGTTGTGTTATCACACCATCAAAAACGACTGTAGGAACTGATTCCTGTTCCTCAAGCTTCTTTGCAAGCTCTGCCACTCCACATTCGACAATAACTTTCTTGTCTTCATTAAAGAGCACTGCTTTGAAAGATTCTTTGATTGATCCAATCTTGGAAGCATAAACCTCATCCACGGCTACAGGCTGTCTTCGTATAGGTTTCCTTCTAGCTGCTGGTACGGGTTTATCTCTTCTTGACGGAAAGTCATCAGACTTCCTTGTTTCTCGGCGAGGTCGAACAACCTTCGATGGTGCATCCCTTTTTGGTAGATGTTTCTTCCGACTAGGTGAGGTCTTTCTTGTCTTGATTAATGCTAATGCTTTGGCAGCAGGAATCTGTGTCTGAAGTGCTTTAATGACTTCACGTCGTGTAAGTTCTTCGACTTCTTTTCCTTCTGGTGCCATTGCAACATAGTGAACTTTAGCCACCTGCATTAACTCTCGGAAAATAAGCTCTCCACCTCTGTCCCCGTCAAGGAACGCAATGATCTTCTTTCCTCTTTTCTTTGTAAGGCCCACAATTGACTTTGGAACATGAGTTCCTTCAACTGCGACTGTATTCTTTATTCCACATTTCATGAGATTGATGACATCCGCACGACCCTCAACTATGATTATTTCCCTACTTCCAGTCAACTCCGGTCCAGCTGGAAGATTATCAGGTCCATATTTTGCTATTGAAACCTTGCGACCTTTTGTAACAGCGGAGGTTATCTCATCACTCCCTGGGGCTATGTCCTCTTCCCAGCCCTTCAAAATACTGATTGCCCTGCTTACAACTTTCCTTCTCTTGGCTCCTCGAATATCCTCAAGTTTCTCAAGAATTACTTTAGCAGTGCATGGACCAACTCTATCAACGGTTTCCAATGCTGCTGCAAGTATCGCAGTGGCAGTTTTGTTCAATGAAACAGGAATTACTATCTCTCCTGTGCTGTTTCCACCCTTTGTTCTAATCGCAATCTGGATTCTTCCTATACGTCCTGTACGTTGAAGTTCTCGTAAATCCAAGTCTTCTCCAAGCAGTCCTTCTGTCTGTCCGAAGACTGCTCCTACTACGTCCGGTTTGTCGACCACGCCATCTATCTCTATTCTAGCTCTAATTACATATTTAGCTGTACTTTGGTCGAAATCTGTTCCTATTTTAATGCACGTCTCCTGTGCTTTACTACCACGAACCCTCGTCAATCGACCGAGTTGGAACCTGCCTGCGTCTTACTAGGCTTAGGGCCTATGCCTCATGACTGTATTGAATCAGTCTACCTCGTCTTTCATTCTATTCCGAGTCTGGAACTTGTGATATGATAACCGTGATGTGATGATCCTGTGAATGATAATAGTCCTAAGACTTGCGCAAGCTCGCTTTCCGACTCGAATTCTATCTTGAGTCGAGAGAACCATGGCGCATATGATATGATAATTTGCAAAACACAACCGAATTTATTTCAGTGGTGCTGTACAAGCTGGGTTGTTTCCCAAGCGTATTTGAAGCTGTCGCTACTACCATAAAACTTGAACGTGTGTATATGCACCTAATTGATGTATTTTCAATAATTCGCGCCATGTGGCAATGCTAATAACAATTCAATCCTTGATTCTGATGTTCGGGAGTATCTTATCCCACTCACGAGGGCACGCTGAGGTTTATCCAATGAAGTGTTGCGCATTGGGTGGGTTACATCCTGGACATTTGCCTGACAAATACCAATAGGACGAACCACAACGGACTCTTATGATGGGGATGCTTATCCCACAGATGAACTGAGGGTCACCCCGGTATCGTACATTGTCAGGTTGGTCGGTACCATTATTCCCGACACGAGACAGCTCAGTGGAGCCAGATACAATTCTGAAGCCGTGATGCTGGGAGTTAGTGTGAAGGGGTACAGGTTCCGGCCCCTATTTCTCTACCTTCTACTTCAATCGGATATCTACTACTGATTCTGATAAAATAGCTTGCAACAGCTCACTATGTAGTATTAGTCAAGCAAGCTTTGCAGGTTTTATTGTAGACCAGACCATATCTAAATTCATGTGCTGATCAGTAATCATGTAAGATGCTGCTTCGATAACCCTACAACGAATTTAGAATTCCAAATCTTTTGACAACCCCGGTACGAGAATCTCAACCTTAGTTTCTGGTGCAGTTTCACTAACAGCATCTCTGAATTTTTCAGGGTCTGCTTCAATTGCTGGAAAGGTATTGTAATGCATCGGGATGACTATTTTTGGTTTGATTAATTTCGTCGCAAGTGCTGCTTGCTTAATCGACATCGTGTAGTATGAGCCAATTGGTGCAAAAAAGGCATCAATATCATATAATTCTCCAAACAATTCCATGGTAGCAAAGAGACCTGTATCTCCTGGATGGTAGAATGAGTCACTGGGAAATTTGACTATAAATCCAGTCGGTGCACCAGTTTCACATGAATGAAATGCCTGCACAAGTGTAACATCAACCCCTCCAACATTGACACTTCCTCCAATGTTCAGAGTGTGAACTTTTTCAACTCCTTCATCTCTAGCTTGAATTGCAAGTTCGTTAATTGCAATGAAATATGCACCAGTCTTCTTACATATCTCAATAGCCTCTTGATAGCCGTGGTCAGCATGATCATGCGTTACAAGCACAACATCTGCTTTCTTTACGTCATTCACTTTGATTGGTGATGTAGGACCATTAAGCCATGGATCTACATAAACCGTTTTTCCATCTGATTCTACTTTGAAAGAAGCATGTCCTAAGTACGTGACTTTCATTGTCTATAGTCTCCTTACAAATATACTCAACAAAGCTATCACTTCTATGTTTCGACAATGAACGTGCCAATCTGAAACTTAAATACAGTGTCAACTTGACTGAATATACAGTGACCGAATATGGGCAATAAACCACATCCAGACTTTATGAAGTCAGGGAAAATTGCAGGCAAAGTTCTCAGTCTCATCGAGGGTGAGGTTAAACCCGGAGTGAAAGTACTCAAAATCTGTAAACTTGCTGAGGAAAAGATAATGGAGTTTGGTGCCAGTGGTATTGCCTTTCCTTGCAATGTTTCAATAAATGAGGAGGCAGCACATTACACTAGCCCTCATGCAGACACGAAGATTTTCCCAAACACGGGACTTGTGAAGGTAGATATTGGAGCACATGTCAATGGATACATCTCTGATACTGCAATCACTGTTGATTTGGATGGATCATACGAAAAATACATTGTTGCTGCAAAGAATGCTCTAGAGGCCGCGATAGAAACTGTTCGACCTAATGTCAGATTAGGTGAGGTTGGTCGAGCAATCGAGAGTGCTATCAAAAAACAAGGACTGAAACCAATACATCAACTCTCAGGACATCAGCTTAAACCATGGACACTTCATGCCGGAAAGAATGTCCCTAATGTTGGGATGAAGGTGTCTTCAGCAATGCATCTCGGTGAAACATATGCAATTGAACCGTTTGCGACCAATGGCAATGGTACAATCAAAAGTGGTCCATACACATACATTTTCTCAAACAATATGAAGAACAAGAAAAAGCTAGATAGAGATACACTCAGAGTTCGTAATGCTGCTAGGCAGATGTTCAAGACACTACCATGGGCTGGACGTTGGCTACATGGAAAAATTACTGGAGTTGATGTTGATGTGGCTATCAAGGCATTACAGCGTGCTGGAGCCATTCATGGTTATTCCGTACTCTATGAGGGTAAGGATGGTATGGTATCTCAGTTTGAACATAGTGTCTTTGTTGGTCCTGAAGGAGCCATTGTTTCTACTCGTCGTGACAATGAAGTATAGTAGCGGTCATGGAACCGCTTAAGAGCAACTAAGATTTTTCATGTGCTAGGTGTTATTGTGGTCACCAGTCCAAATTCCGCATCAATCAAATCAGGTAAAATCGCCGCGAAAGTCCTCAAAGAAATCAGTGGGATGATTGAACCAAAAACTAGCATTATCAAGATCTGTTCAACAGCTGAGAAGAAAATCAGGGAATATGGAGGAGTTCCTGCATTTCCTTGCAATGTTTCAATCAACCATATAGCTGCACATAGTACCTCTCCAAGAGGTGATAAGAGTGAAGTTCCTGAATTTGGACTTGTTAAACTAGATGTTGGTGTTCACGTAGATGGCTATATTGCTGATACTGCTCTGACTGTTGATATTGACGGAACCCTTGAGGGGTTTGTTGCAGCCACAGAAGATGCTCTTTCAGAGGCTATTGGTATTATCACTCCAGGTATCGCTCTAGGAGAGATTGGTGCAACTATTGAGAGTGTAATCAAAGACTACGGTCTTCGCCCAATCTCCAACTTATCAGGTCATAGCCTTAAACCTTACAATCTACATGCAGGAAAACAAGTTCCTAACACCAAGAAACGGGGAACCCCTACTGTTGAGATTGGCGAATACTACGCAATTGAGCCCTTTGCTACCAGCGGTATCGGGACTGTAATTGACAGTGATTATGTTTACATATTTGCAAATACAGGCCTTGACAAGACTCTAGAGGGGACCACAGAGAAACTAAGAAAATACCTACGGGAACAATATGGTCCATTACCCTTTGCATCTCGATGGATTGGAACAGAAAGCAAGAATATTGATGTAGTTAGCGAAATTAGATTGCTGATAAAAGAAAAGGTGATTCGTGGCTTTCCAATGCAGATAGAGAAGAAAGCTCGACCCGTAAGTCAGGCCGAGCACACGATCTTCATCTCAGAAGATGGTCCAGTTGTTCTAACTGGACGGACTTAGACATTGTACTTTTTGGCTTCTTCTCGAATCATGTATACACTCTCAATTGTCATTCCGGTCTGACACTTGGGACATGCTTCTTCGACAGTTTTGAGAATGTAATCTCCTTTCTTGAAATCACGTATCTCCTTGAAATCACAATCGTTGCATTTAATCTCTGTAATTGTCGGTGGTGGAAGCTTCTCTTCTTTTGGTCTCCCTGCAGTTAATAGAGCAAATCCCATTGCCATGACAAGTAGACCCAAGAATGAATACACGTATGACATTACTGATGTTTCATTCATTCCAAAGAGCAGAAGTACGAATCCAACTGCTGCTAATGAAATTCCAATAAGTTTTGATATCAATCCCACTTCTTTTCACCTCATAGGCCAATGCCGATTGTATTTCCAATTCCTGCTAAGATGATACTTTCTCCTGGTTTTGTTCGTTTCAGGATTACAGATTTGATACGTTCAATCACTTCCGGAACTGTGTCGAGTATCTTCTTATCCATCACGCCTACTGCAGCAGCCTCATCTTCTTTGATGACTATAGCCTCTATTCCAATTCCGTACTCAGTTGCAGCCTGTTCCATAGCATACTTTTCTGGACCAGGGTCTCCAATTGCAGCACCGGTACCTTCCGCCACTCTTCCAAGTTCTTCACCCTCGAACTTGAGTGCAGCATCAATAGTGATAATTCGTGATATCTTCTTCCCGTGCTTCTCCATGAGATTCTTCACACCAAACCCTGGCTTCCCTACGGTTCCACCAGGTCCAGTTGCTCTCAGGGCATAGACCGTACGTCCATCAGCTTCTACGGTATAGTATCCAACTTCTTTTGAAATCTCATGGGTGTAGCTCTCTGGAGTTGCACCAAATTCTCGTGCGAATTTGGTGATAACCAATGGTCCAATTCCATCTCCGATAGGTTTGCCCTGCGAAAATGCACCAATCGCATCAAAGTATGCCTTGGCTAGTAGTAGTAGTTCTGGCATCAGCATATGTATCTGCATGACCGTTATCTGACTACCAGTTTTCTTTCCTAAGATGTAAAAGTGTCTGACCAATCTATAGATGAGTCCTAGCACTTGAGTAACTTCAAGTGTGTTCTCAAGATTCTGGTTCATGCTCCCACTTGATTCTGGTGCGAGGTCCGCAACGAACTCCTGGAATCTATCTCTCCGTACATCGAGAAGATGATCAAGACGTTTCAAGATTCCTGCTGGATCAAGATCTACAGGCATTATTGTGAAGTAGTCCATGAACTGGTCTAATTCCTCAGCAATTTCTTCCTCAGAATGTCCATATTCCTTGAATGTTTCTATCGCTGTCTGTCGTGACTCGACAAACATTCGTCTCATCTCTGCTAATCCTATCTCTACCTGTTTCAACATTTGCCATATCTGAAATTTTGCTCCGTATAGCATGAATAGCATCATAAAGGCGAAGAATGCGATCTGAATAATCCCGCTGAAATCGGTTGTGGCGTCTATCTGCATGAAAATCAATTCCTCTGCATTTTGTATTCTTTTAATGGCTTCTATCTCTACATTTTTAAAAAGTATCATAAGAAGAAGAATGTGGCAGCTTCTGGGCTTGTCACACGCTCGCGCAGTGCACATTTCCCACAACGAAAATCGCCTTAACTTCTGAGTTCGGCTGAGATCAGGTGAACCCGATTTTCTATGGCCGCCATCAAGACGATTGTTTTCTACATTTGGTTTTAAGCATTACTCTTTGACAACTGTTTTCTCTTAGACCTGGCTTGGGATAGGAAGGCGCTCACATCATCATCCCAAGTCCCATCATCTTTCAGGAGCCGCTGATAGAGATTTGATGTATACCTTCGAAATGTTGTAGGTCTCATGCAACGAATATTGACATCGTGTTCAAGTCCACGGGATGCTAATTGAGAAGCTATATCGTATACAGATTCTTCAGGAAGTCTAGAGAGTATCACTGCATTCTCTCCTGCTTCATCAAGTCTGGCATATGATGTAGGCGTACTTCTCAATAATTCATAAGTGAGAGACGCGATAGTTTCATTTCTTCCTTGAATGATGATTGCTAAGGATACTAATCTTGCATCTGAAACCTCATAAACCAACTTCATCACTTTGCGATTTATCATATTCGTCAATGTTGTATGGATTTTCTTTTTACTCAGTCCCCAATTATTTAGAAAATCAGGAATCTCAAGGTAAAGTGATTCTACACCTTCAGATACAAGATCTGCAACTTTGGCTTCTTCCTTTGACAATGGATATACCTTGGGAACTCCTTTCATACTGAATTTATTTTTCAGTTTCTTCATTGAACTCTTATTCTCTAATGAACTTACGATGCTATCGATAGGTACAATCCATTGGCCTGATTTTTCATCGAATGCATCCAGATTTGATGTCCTTGCAGACCAAAATACCTTCAATATAGAAGGAAAGGTACGTTTCAAACGCTCTGCTGCTGAGGAAGGCAGTATCATTACCTGAAGATGTGGAGAATTCTCACCTGCACCTCCTAAACGTGCGATGAATTTCATATGCCGATGTGACCATCTATAGGCTGCACCTAGATATACAAGCTCAACCAATCCAAGAGATGAAGAACCAATCTGACCTCGTATCCTTAATCCATGTGAAATTTCAGCATATCGTTTTCTCCAGGATTTTCTTGAATTTTTAGCAGCACTTCTTGTTGTTGGCAATCCAAGTACAACACGACCAGATTTATTCAAGTTCTTAGCTGAATTCAGAGCAATATGCAACCAACTTGGACGAAGTTCCATGCATTTTTGACTAAATAGGAGCCATGGAGAGCTCATTATCGTGTCTGAAACTGCTCTCTTTGGAGCCTCAAGTTGACCTCTTGCAGCTAATGTCATGAGTTTCACATAAGGGGGCCAATCTGTTTTATCCATTAGATACATTAAATGTCCATTCAAGAGACTCTCCACTATTGGTGTTGATGAGAATTTGAACGAGTATGTGAGCGGATCCTCTTTGGGTATTTTACTTCTCACAACATACGCAAGAAACGCCATGAGGTCCTCTCTAATCTCTTCTGGGAATGAAGAAGGGACAATCAGGGACAAAGTATCTCTCATAGTAGTTCCTAACTGAAGATTTGGAATTGATACATCCTTAATGATTTTAGTAAGATCATTCCATGACGGTGATGGCGTATCTAGAATACTAAGAATCTCATCTCTAGATTTCTCCTCGACTATTGATTCAGTATACAATCTCGCCCTAATCTTGATATCCTCAACTAGTGAAAGTGCTTCTGCTTCATATGACTGAATTATATGCGTTTCATAGATTCTTCGTGAAAAAGGATCGGTGATTGATAGAAAGAACCTATCACTATCCTCTATCTGGTGTACAAAATAAGTTGCATCCTCTTTTCCTGCTTGGAGCCTTCCATAGAATCCAGATGTAGATGGCGGAAACACATCTTCGATAAACTGCCCTACGCGAGCTGTATATGGTTGTGATATAACCAAGTTTGGTTTCAAACGAACCTTGTATTTTGATTTAGTTAGTTCTACATTATCAAGAGAAATCATATTCTGTAGTTCAATGAATACTCTATCAGAGTTGTTTCCATGTATGACTTGACCTGATTCCAGTTCTACCAATGCATTATTCTGGCCAAATAAGAGAACTCCCTTTTCACACTCTTCTGGTGTTATCCACACCAACACCGGGAGCGAGTCAGAAACAGCCATCCAGAGAATCCCCTGACGATTACTTATCTTGATGTTTCATCTATCCATTTTAGAGTTGTCCCTTTGGTCAAATATAGCTGATTAGTCCAGAATCTTATACTGACAAAAGAGAGAAGATTTTCAATAAATAATATAAAATCGTCCCTGTGGTGGGACGATTTGTAAGTTATCGAATCGATGAATAATAGGAATTTAGTTACCAAGGCTCGGGGCAGCTCGGTTCTCCAGGTTTCATTTATTTTATCACCGAACTATAATCTATATTCCTGTTTGTAGGCACCCTCAGTGTTAGAAGTAATAAAATACAGTTCGAAATTCAAAAAATCTGGGAAAAATGGAACAAATCTTACCCATAATCAGGGGTGGTTTAATAGGACCCAAAAGAACCAATTCAACTGGAACTAAGAGGCCTATTTGAAATCATGTCAATACGATTTCTTAGAACAATTGGCGAAAACTTCTTAACCCAACTCCTGTTTTTCACTCTCAATACCGGGGACGTGGCCTAGTCCGGTATGGTAACGGGCTCCAGATCTGGGCTCATTTCGAGTCCTGAAGACACGGGGTCAATATCTACCCGTTGCACGAAGACACTCGTCGATCGGGAGTTCAAATCTCCCCGTCCCCACCAATTATCTCCCCAAACTTCCTATCATCCATAGTTGTAATAAGGTCACACCTCATCAATAGATGTATGACCAATGAAGGAACCAGTCTTCGAGGTATTGCAGGAATAGATGAGGCTGGTCGAGGACCGATGGTTGGTCCAATGGTGATTTGTGGAATTTTAGTTGACTCAGATAAACTTCATGAACTAGTTGAGATTGGGGCTAAAGACTCCAAGATTCTTACCCACAAACGTCGACTAATACTGAAAGAGAAAATAGAGAAAGTTGCCGCAAAGATTGAGATTCGAACTGTTTCTGCAGCTGATATTGACCGCCTAAGGAAACGAACTACTCTGAATGAGATTGAGGTTGAGGAGTTTGCTTCTATAGCTAAGGCTCTTAATCCTCAGGAGATTTATCTTGATGCAGCAGATGTGATTGCTGAACGTTTTGGTATTAAGATTGGCAAACTTAGTGGAATTGATGCAAAGGGTGCAATAATTGTTTCAGAACATAAGGCAGACTCGAAGTATCCCATTGTATCCGCAGCTTCAATCATTGCTAAGGTAGAACGTGACCATGCGATTGAAAACTTTCACAAGAAGTATGGTGATTTTGGTTCTGGTTATCCCAATGATCCAAAAACTGTGAAGTTTGTGAGAAATCTGATTAGAAGTGGAGAGAAACTACCACCTATCATTAGAAAAAGTTGGAAGTCAGTAACTAGAATGATTGATGAAGAATCAACAGACCAAACGAAATTAGACTCATTCTAGATTAATCCCCAGACCTCTCTTCGATGATTTTCTTGAGTTCTCGAGGTTTATCAATATCATCTAATTCGAGCTGTCTGATGACCGGAAGGTCCACCACATTTTCTTCACTTTGTCCTTCCTCTACGATAATCACCGCATCTGCCTCTGTGACCTTTGACACACTCTTGAGGATCTCTATGCGTTTCTTCAGGCTCCAACTCTTGATCGAACCGACTCCTGAGATTAGTGGTTTATCATTTTCTTTTGCTGCTACATGGAACGGTGCACGGTCGGTCCAAAGTACCTTCATCCCTAATCGAGCAAAAAACTCATTGACACGCACTTCCAGAGCATCTGTTAGAGTCCCATGCTGCATTGTTGGAACCTCTGCTCGCTCCTGAAATAGGTCGATGGGTATCATCAAATCTGTTTCTAGAACTTTCTCAAGTCTTTCAGCAATGTCTATACTGACATCCATCTCATCCTTTTCATAGGCTAGAACAGCCCTTGCTGATACTTGGATACAGTCTGCGAGGTTTCCTGTTGACATTTGTTGTTCCAATCTTGCTTCTCGTAGTTTGGCTCCATCAATGGCTACGAGTCTGCCACCTCTCTGTGCAAACTCTTTTGGCATTCTCTTTTCAACGATCATGTTTTGAAAGCTACGAGGTGCAATGGTAGACACTCCATGTCGCTTGTAGACAACCCCTGAATCAAGTTTACCTTTTCTCGTTTTATGACCGACAATTAATGGTGTTGCGTTAAAGAAATGAGCTACAAGTTGAAGGGCGTTTGCGTCTTCCTTGGTCAGAGCATCAATGTTCGATAATACTTTGACTAAGAGAAGTTGTTCTCCTTTTCGAGCAACTAGATCAAAACAGCTTGGTCTCACATCACATTTCGAAGATAGACTAAACCCGGCCTCATCTAATTGAGAAATGAGTTCTTGTGTGAGCTGGGTTCTAGCTTTTGTCAATCTTTTCGACCTTCATTAAATCAGTGTTAAACCCTTTTCAGGATATCTAATAGTGAAATCTAGCAAATTAGCTTTTCAAAGAATCATTTCTCTTTGAATCTCTTGAGGTAGTGAATACAATTCCAAGACTTGTTGTGGATGGCATCATCTGTCTGATAATCTGTACTTGCGGTCTTGAAAGCTGCTCAACTGGTTTCCAAGGAGCTAAATTTTCCCATGCTAGGTCATCATATCCTAGGATTTTATGAATCATGAATAATTCAGTCTTATTTCCAGATACTGAATGAATCCCTGGTCCGTAATCAAGGCGTCTTAGTAAAACAATAGGAAGTCTAATAGAATTATGAAATTGCTTTGGAACCTCATTGCGTAACCACTCAAGTTCTTCAGTCTTAAAGACCGATTTCTCACCAGAACGGGTCATGAAATGCGGATTATCTTCCTTGAGAAGATGTACAAGACGGATTCTCGCGCGTGGTAGGTGGTCATTTAGTGTGTCAATATCATGTTCAATCAACTTGTCTATTTTGGAGTTCACGTCATATCCTCCGTCACACGACAGACAACGAATCTGTGATCCTTCTCTAGAGGTTCAAGATTAATATTCTCAACAATCTCTAGACCTTTATTGTCAAGTTCAGCTATCTCTCTACTATAGACTTCTTCAAGACTTGATATTGAATCAATACTCCGTGCTTTAATTGCTAACATTCCCCATGCCCCAAAAGAACAGAAGGTCTTCAGGTTCTCATATAGAATACTGGCCTGATTTGGTTGTGCTACATCCTGATAGACCACTTCTATAGTTCCTGATACCAGCGGAGCATATCGAGTGGGATGTCTAGCATCATCTAAGATGGGAATTATATTGGGTCGAACAGCTGCAAGCTGAACCAAATCTCTTACAGTCCGTTGAGAGAACTCAACTGCATAGATTACACCATTTGGTCCAACGATATCGGAGCAGTGACTTACTGTAGTACCTGACGCTGCTCCTAGATACAGAACCTTTGATCCAGGTTGGATTGGCATTTCCGTCAACCCTCGCTTGATTGCAGCAGAGAGCTTAGACCTTCTCGGTGACCATAGTCGGAATTCATCTTCTCCTTCCTTGACCAATTTTTCCCCATAGACACTAGTCCCTGGAACAAGTGACTTGGTGGATATTGATTTCTGCTCCCTGTCAGTTATTGTGTAGACTCCAGAGAATTTGTAAGGTTCGATCTTTGTCAATACTTTCTACCTCCACCTCGTCTTCTATTGTCACGCTTATGGTTTCTCCTTGGTGAGTGATCTCTTCTTTGTGGTCGTTTCCTTTCCACAGGTCTAGGTTTAGCTGGTTTGGGCGGAGGCGGATCTGGATTTTGTTTCTTGATTTCTTCCACCCGTTTCAAGAAATCTTCTCTAATGGATATTCCAATGTTTCTATCAGAATATGCATCGATTCGAGCTGCAATTGACAATTTTCCTGCTAGTGCTCGAGCAATCTTTCCTCTCTGCCAGTAGGGTGCAGTATGAATCTCTGATACCCGAAAGATAATCCCGTGTTTTGGAGGGTCTGCTCCTGTCTTGAGACTCCTAAACAGCGCTTTCTCTGCTCCAAAGACTTGAACAGTACTTGATGGCTTACGGGCAAGTTCTTTCAAAGAGCCTGCTAGACTAATCAATCGAGCTCCAACAAGTGACCCAACAAGAGTGGTCATATTTGGTGAAATATCCTGCATTACTATCTCAACATAATCTTCGAGTTCTTTTCGTGTATTGTAAAGGTCGTCAATGGCAATTGCAAGGGCCTTGATGATGTTTAGGTCTATATCTCGCAGTTCAGCTCCTATATCTCCCGGAATTGCCTTCAGAATAAGTTCCGTAGAGTCATCAGTAATTCCTGCTGATACTAGCAGGTCTCTTGTCAAGCTCTCTTTATCACTGCATTCTCTGAGTATTCGTGCATACTGGTCTTGATCTTCTACTAGTTTGCTTAGTGAGGGATGATGAACCGAATACCACTCTCGCAGTCTCATCACAAGTATGTTAATCGATTTGTCAACCTCATCAATGGCATCGATTGCATTCTTTACAAGAAGATCTTTCTCACCACTAGCAGCACTAACTTTTGCTTTTGAGAGTCTAATGGCCACATCACGTCTGAACGAGGAAATTTCCTCAGGTGTTTTTGTGACCCCTAGTTTTGTGAGATATTCATCTTGGTTCTCTCTAAACCATTTTGTAATTTTATTCGCACTAATCTTCACTGATAGATTTCCATCTCGGGAGAGGGCACGAGCTAACATCTGCTCCTCTACGAACACTTCCCTTTCACCTAGTTTTTCAATCTCAGCTACTATTGCATCAGTTTCAGTAGTTGCCTCACCCTCACCTATTGCTAAAAGATTAGAAACTGCCAATCCTACATCTGGATAGACGACATGCTTTGCTACAACTTCGTTTTTCTCATCAAGTACGAAGGTTCCGAATGCTGATAATGCGAGATAGACTGGCATAGTAAATCCATCCAATGCTAGATTGAATGCTTGAGTATCTGTATTGCGAATAAATGTTCCCAACTAGCTTATTACCGAATAATATCCATCTCAAAACTAGGTGACCAAGTGAAGATACATGGATACTGGTTAGCATCAGGAATATTGGGTGTTACTGCATCTACGATGCTTCGTGCATTGAACTCAGGAGCAGACGCAGTTGTCACCAAGTCTATCGGGTCAATTCCACGAAAAGGTCACAATGGTCCAGTTCTTGCAACATCCCATGGAGGTCTCTTGAATGCGGTTGGTCTTACCAATCCTGGAATTGATGCCTTTGAAGAAGAGATGCAGATACTCAAAGACGCCAAAGTTCCAGTGATCTTGAGTGTGTTTGGTGATAGTCCAGAAGAAATTGCTGCAGTCGCAGAGAAGGGCGCCAAGATGGGACCATCAGCCATTGAACTGAACCTCTCTTGTCCACATGCAGAGATAAGCCAGATCTCACACAGCCCCAAGATTACTCATGACTATGTTCGAGCCGTAAAAGATGTAGTCGATATTCCTGTATTTGCTAAATTGACACCCAATGCATCAGACTACGTTTCTGTAGGAGAAGCAGCTCAAGATGCAGGAGCAGATGCTATTGTTGCGATAAACACGGTACGTGGAATGAAGATAGATATCCATCAGAAACTCCCAGTTCTTGGTAACATAGCAGGGGGCCTTTCAGGTCCACCAATCTTTCCAATTGCAGTTCGATGCGTTTACGACCTTCACAATGCTCTATCAATTCCAATCGTTGGAGTTGGAGGAGTATCAACTTGGGAGGATGCAGTGGAAATGCATCTTGCAGGTGCAAGTGCAATACAGATTGGTACTGCAGTGATGGAAGATATCGAGGTGTTCTCGAAAATCAAGAAGGGTGTGAGTACCTATCTCAAAGAGAAGGGTCACAAGAGTGTAGATGATATTGTAGGTACCGCAGGAGAGACCAAGTCATGAAAATGGATGAACTCATGGGAAATCCTGTATCAGTACAGATATCCAAGGTCATCACTGAAACTCCACGTTCAAAGACACTACAATTTTCCTTGGAGAATCCAATCGCATTCCAACCCGGGCAGTTTGTCATGGTCTGGGTGCCCACCGTGGATGAGATTCCCATGAGTATCTCTTCATGGAATCCTCCTGAAATGGGAATCACAGTACAATCAATTGGAGAAACCACCCAAGCACTTGTTTCTATGTCCAAGGGTGATTGGATTGGTATTCGAGGTCCTTTTGGAAATCCATTCAGTATGAACTGTAAGAAGGCACTAGTTGTTGGTGGCGGTGTTGGAATAGCACCATTGAGACCGCTTGTCTACAATCTTCTGGATGGAGGTTCAGAAGTCACTCTTGTTAACGCTGCAAAGACGAAGAGTGAGCTAATCTACCTTGAAGAGTTTGAAAATCTCAAGCATTCCAATCTCAAAGTAGAGATTGCGACAGATGATGGCTCCTTAGGGCTTAAAGGATTTGCAACTGATGCTGTATCAATAATACTAGACGGTAATGAATTCGATAGAATGTACACTTGTGGACCTGAGCTGATGATGGCTGGTCTCTATGACTTTGCTAAGAAAAGAAAAATCGGATTCCAAGCCTCTCTGGAACGATTCATGAAGTGTGGATGTGGCATCTGTGGAACCTGTGCTATGGATCCAATAGGGCAACTTGTCTGTGCTGATGGACCTGTTTTCACTGGAGTGCAATTAGCAGGACTCACTGATTTTGGAAAATATCACCGCGATGCGGTGGGAATGAAAAAAGAGTGTTGAAGATCAAGTAAATCAGATTATTTTCTGACTCCAACGACTTGTCCTTGAATAACGCGCTTGTGGAAGTTTCTCTTGTTCCGTACACGAGGAATTGGTGAGTGCCTCTCACGACCTTTTACCTTTGGTGTGGATTCTCGAACTTTACCAGCTTTTGTTAGTGAACCGTGTGAACCAGGCATTGTAATTTCACCTTGTCTTACCCGTGATTCTGAAAAGTTATCATAAAAACCTATCCAATTGGCCCTCCGTTATTGACAAAATATGGCATAATTCCAAAATGTCTGACGACCTTAAATCATAGGAACGGTACCGCATTACATGACCCACTCACAGCTGCGTCTACTATCACGGCCTTCCCTTATTGAAGAGCATACCCCGCTATACGTAGACGGCGATAGTGGGCGGGTGTGGGATTTAATTTTTGAGGAGAAAGTCCATCTTGTTCTCAAAAGACCTGCTCTTGTTGAGCTTGCACGACGAAAGGATCCAAAATTGATGGATTACTGTGAAAACCTTATCAAATCAGATGATTATGAAGAGTGGCTAACAGGTTTAGCCACATTGTCCGCAGTAGGAACTAACGAG
>JAUWOU010000248.1 GCA_030612005.1 Candidatus Thorarchaeota archaeon
GTTATAGTCCAAGCGGATTTAGACTCTGCACTCAAAACACTTCGAGACCTAGAAATCGACCCAATAGATCCGCTTAATCGCCAGCTTGATGCACTAAAGAAGATCCTAGCTTTTCGTGATGACCATATCTTCTTGATAGACCCAACTGATCATCGCAGAAATATGGCATCAAGTTTTAGTCCCAGATCTTATGCATGGGTGCAATACAAAATTGATAGACTCTGGGAGAACTTGAAAAGTGGAGATTCTAAGATAATCACGGATTCTTTGATTGAATCACCAGTTCCAACTGACAGCTTGCCTGAGTCGCTCGTAAATCATATCGTAGTAAGTGAGTTTCAATCAGATGGCAAGATTCACTACACAATTCTTCGTGATAAACTGCATCGACTCATGAGAAAGATAATCACAGAAATGAAGATTGAAAGAACTGGAGAAAACCGATTTGGAGAGATTCTTGCAGAAGTGTATTTTGAAGATACTAGATATGCACTTGGTATGCTTGTAGAAACCCCGATTATTTCAAAGACCTTCGACCGAAAAGGACCTCCAATTATATTGAAAGAGGCCGCCGAGAAATTTAGAAACGCGCACACAGAAACTTTTGAGTCAGATGGATTTCTCTATGTCAGTGAAGAAAGAGAGTGGACAAGCCTGCTAATAATGTTTGAAAGTCTTCTTAAGAATAATCCAATTGATGGACTTGAAATTCAAAGTAACGAAACTATACTGAGTAACCGTGTCCTAAATGTGCTCCATAAATTCGTTCTCCCTCTGGAACCTGAGTTCAGGGAACTAATGACAAGAGTTAAGGAGACTAAAAAGAAACCTTCATTGTGATTGCTTTGGTAGAGGAGAAGATTGCGTTCATTTCACATCCGAAAGCCAGTAAGCACCGTATGCCATTTCCCAAACCTCATCTTGAGTCCTTCGAGAGTCCCCTGCGTTTTCAGATGGCAGAGAAGTATCTTGAAACAAGTGGAGCTCTTTCGGAAATGGTCAGAGTGAAAGCCCCAAAAGCGAGTCTCAAAGATCCGTTACTTGTTCATTCACCATACCTTGTAGACACTGTAGAATTGTTGTCTGAAATAGGAAGTGGACAGCTTGGCGAGTCTGCATACGCAAGTCCAGACCTTCTTCGAGCTGCACTTCTTGCAGTAGGCGGATCTATGAAAGGAGTAGATATGGTTCTTGCAGGTGATGTTCAGCATGCATTCGTTTTGATGAGACCCCCGGGTCATCATGCCACAACATCAAATCCGATGGGTTTATGCTATTTTAACAATGTAGCAATAGCAACTAAACATGCACTCAAAGATGATGCAGTAAAGCGAATTTCAATTATTGATTTTGATGACCATCATGGTAATGGAACCTCAGAAATATTCTACAGTAATCCCGATGTTCAGTATATCTCGATTCATGAATACGATTTTGAGAACTTTGGTCTGGGACACTATGCCGAGATAGGCCATGGTGTTGGAAAAGGTACGAATATCAATATTCCATTGGTAGAAACATCACCAGACGTTTCCTATGAATCCGCCATCAATCGCATTATGATACCCGCACTGAAGTCATTCAAACCAGATCTGATAATGGTTTCAGCAGGTTATGATGCACACTTTGCAGACCCTGTTGGAAATATGGATATTGACTCAAGAACATATTGGAGATTTGGAAGAGAGATTGGAAAATTAGTCAAAACTACTAAAGCAAAGGGTTCAGTTTGGGTGTTGGAAGGCGGATATAACCCATTCACGATTGGACCTTCTATTCATGCTAGTCTTGAAGGGTTAGCTGGCAATGCACAACCAATTCTAGATGATCAAATAGAACGAGAGGTCAACAAGCTGATTGTCGAGTCAAATGATGAGATAATCGAAAAGGTTCTTGAAACCATTAAGCCATTCATGAAGAAGTAGGTTAAACTTGCGTAATATGGACAATTTCTTCCTCTTTGTGATTCAGCGGTATTTTCAAGCGCAATAACTGCAAAATGAGTATTTTTCAAAGTCAGAAGCCCAACATGGACTTTGTTTTTCATCAAATTGAGTACTCACTATCTCTTTTGGGTGATCCACGACGGGTTTCAATGAATATCAGAATGATACAAAATCCCAGATATGATAAAATGTTTAGAATATCTATAACGATGGGCTTAACTTCTATTGGTAATCTAATATGTGTATAGACAAACGCATCTGTCATAAGGGCTAGAAACAGCCACGATATAGCAAAAACAGCGACTTCAACTACTGAAATTGCCCAGTACTGGGGTTTGGTTGCACGATTCCTATTACCAAGGAAGGCAATCAGTACAACCAAAATTATTGTTGCAGCTATAAACTCAAGTAGATTCACAGGCATACTCCCGTTAATTGTCGGTATTTCTTGCATTGTTTCACCTCTTTCACATCATACTCCTACCATCCGGGCCAGCGATGCTCGGACCAGTGATGTGCACAGTAGAATGGATAGACATTATGTCGAGATACCGTGTATTTACTGACACAATCATTTCTACCATCTTTCTATATTAGTACTTCTAACCTCCAGCTCTCAAATTCGGATTATGACTTGAATGGATTTGTTATTTTGATACATCAAGTGAGGTGCTAACGCTTTTCTTTTTGGTAAGTTTGGGGCGTACTTCGATGATGATAAGTAATGCACAGAATACTCCAAATAAAATAGTCCTAGCAGTATAAATAAAGAACAGTTTCTCTTCCAAGTAGTAAGCTGTATGGATCATGATTACTATGGATATCGCGAATGATAGGAACCACCATAACAAAATAACTATGAATATCTTTAGAATTGCTAAAGTCCAATATCTGGCTCCAGACGCTTGTTTTACATAACCAATGATTGCAACAAGCAATACCAGAATCGCAATAGCAACTGCAAGTTCGGACAGAGTTATGTAGTAGACAATATATTGCATCATGATATTCTCTCCTTGTTTTGATTACCTCACCACCCAGGCCATCGATGCTCAGACCAATGATGTGCGCAGTAGAATGGATAGTAGGAAACCAGCACATTTGACATTGCACACTGTATATTCACGCAATACTTCTCCTCACCATTAGGGTGCCAGTCAATGATATTAATATGATGCCCGTATTCATGCAATGCTACCGTTCGTCTGGCGGGCAGGTAATGGAAACAACCACGACCACAATATCATATTTTGGTCAATCATGAAAATTCCAAAATCGCCCCAATGTAAACCAAAAGCCCCTGAGTTTGTACCATTCGAACTCAAAAAATGTACACAGAGCATCCATTCCCATTTTGGATCACCAATATGATTCCGATATGCATTTGAATAGTCCCAGTATGTTTGGCTTGGCCAAATTCCATCAGTACTTCGTTCAAAATCGTATAAATACGGAACCTCATTATCCAAATGGAACTCTACTCTTTCATACCCCAGAAGGATGTAATATGCCTCTAAAACATCAAGGTCATCTTGTGAGGGTGCATGTCCAGGCATATAGTCTACCTCGATTCCACCCTTGAAGTGGTGAACGCGATTTATCGTCAACTTCTTGCCCCACTCTACAAATCCAGTACCTCGT
>JAUWOU010000216.1 GCA_030612005.1 Candidatus Thorarchaeota archaeon
GTGATGTTTTTCCCTTGGTAACTCTGACCAATTACTTCAACATCAATAAGTTGTGGTACACTTGAATGAAAATTCTCTATTTCTTCATCAACCTCTGCTGAATCATGAAACTGATCATCATAAAGTAATGATACAGGGCCCCATGTACGGGAAATCGATGGTACTTCTACTTCAACTACAAGAGGCAAGCCTTCCTCAGTTGCTGAAGCCATCGTTCCTATGGGTAGTATTGCAGCAGATATGAAGAGAACTAGAATGAATATATGATTCTTTGAGGGTGTGATATTATTTCACCTCGTTCTAATACGAAAACAGACAACTGGATAATCATCTGAAATCTAGAGTACGATGTTTACTCAAAATCAGTATAATAGGGGTTTAGTTGACAGCAACGGAATATCCAGACAAACCTAGACACTAATCAGTCGATCCTTTGAAGGAAACAATCAACGGTTGCGTAACAGCTGTATGAAACTTGGACACATCTCAAACAACAAATTGAGCAGTCCTGTAGGGTCTTATATACTCTGAAGAGGAATCATCACATGTAGAGAAATTCTGAAACGAGAGCCAAGTTTTGGAAACACTCTATCGTCGCTGTCAGTTGGACAGGACGTTAAACGCCTGTGGAGAGGACGTAAGACGTCTTCGTGGGTCTTCCGAGATCTGCAAGATGCAACCTCAATGAAGCAGGAACCGAACATCAGTTTCAGACCTTGATGTCCAAGATTGTGTAAGATTCGGGCAACGGTTTAGTTTCACGTAATCATTGGTAGTTTCGGGGAATATGAACGAACTACAGTTATAACATATTATTTCATATTAGGATTGGAAATGCCGACAGGCCTGGGTGTATTTCACAGACCTATGAACTGTGGATACGTGCTCGTCAGTATTTCTAAATTGCTGCTGGGATAAATCGATGAAAGCGGAGATTGAATTTGTGTCAAAGGTACAGACAGCTACACCCTGTGGAAAGTGTAGTTGTGTTATAATGTACAAGTCAGAACAGTGTGTTTTCTGTGATCCCGCAGAACAAATCCTTGAAGCGGCGTTATCCACCTTTGGAGTACCTTCTAGTGCAATCGTTCAGGTAGATATTGAATCAGGTGAGGATTGTGGATGTGGTACTGAAGATGTATCGATGCTACCCACTATCAAAATATGTGAAGCTATAATTACTGGTCTTCCTGATGAGCAGACACTCAATGATGCAGTAATCCGAGCAATAATGAAAGATTGTTTCTGTGAATAGACTCATCTTACTTTTCTTTCCAAACATAGCGCAATCAGATGTCTTAGAAATCCACTCTAATTGTTTCCCAGCGAACCCGACCAGCCTCAACAGCCTCTTTGATCTTTCTCTCAGTTCGATTGAGCTGTGCCTTTCCAGTCTTAATGTCTGCTAGAACAACCGTAATTTCCTCTTGTGAGTCCCCATCTTTTACAGCAGTATAACCATCAAAGATGAGATAATCAATGGGGGCTCCAATGAACCGCGCATCGGATGGATTGTGTTTGAAGACATCTCTGAATAACGGAACCATGTGCTCAGCAATCTTGCCTTTCAGGACATAACGACTTCTATCTGCAGCATCTTTTCTAACTGAAGATTCCTGTTCAGCCCAAGTCTTGGCAAACTCCTTTTCCACCATCGCAATCCTATGACGGAGTTGCATCTTCATTATCAGGTAAACAGTTGCTGCAATGACCAGACCAATGAAGAGTCCTATCACCGTATCAATGAGAGCCATACAGATTGATAGGTATGGACCCATATATTCTCAGGTAATCGCTGGGTATTAGCTAGAGAATACGTTACCGAATGAAAAAAAGAGTGAGAAGAGAGGCATTAAGCCCTCACTTCACGTCGAATTAAACTATTTCACATAGAATGGTGCACCTCTCAAATCAATTGGTTTCAAAACCTAAGCAAAAAAGGAGGTGTGGGGGAACGAGTCCCCCAATTATATCACTCTGGTCGAATCCTAGGTATCACCGAATGTATCAGAAGATGATAGATCCGGGCATACACTGGTGTCAGCAGGATAATTGTAGGTAATCCAGAGGTTACAAGCGGTAGCATCACGAATCCAAGAACGACAAGTGTTGCGTACGATTCCACGGTAAGACCAACTGCTACAATTATCAACAATGTGAAGACAAACCCAACAACAGACAAAATTGTCAACTTGATGAGAGACCTTCCATTACTGAGGTCATATGTAGCAAGACCTGCAATGAAACCAAGAAGTCCATATCCAAGGGCAGGGAGGGTCATTGTGACCACTGCACCATAGATTAGGAAATCAAACAACACTGTTCCCAAGTACCCTGTTAGAAACCCTGCAACCGGACCTCGAATCGCACCCATCGCAGGAATGATTGCCAAAGCAGGCAATAATCCAAATGGGAACAGATCCACCATCAGGTAACCCATGGGAATCTGCGATACTAGAATGAACAACACAATCCCAATTAGTGTATAGAGTAGAGTCCATACAATGGCATCAGAACTGTTCATCTGGAATTTCTCAAGTATTGATTTTTTGGAAACTTCTTCAGACATTTTCTAGCACCTCACTTTATCACCAGATGGTATGTTCCAGGAGCTAAGTCTAGAGTATAGTCCATCCCAGCTGCTGTAAGCGCTGAAAGTACTACTCCACCACTATATGCTGAAGGTGCGGAATCAAAGTTGCTGAAGGTCAATGTTGCTGCAGTATCAACTTGGATACTTAGAACAAATCCTTCTTTCACAGGATCCCACTCAGCTCGATACACCCAAACATTCTCATCATCCGCAGCGCTGATGTAGGGATAATCCCAAAACGCTGCAGGACGTGCGTCAGCAAGGTCTACCATTGTAGTTGGTGTGTTTGCCCAAAGCTCAGCATATGCAACACTAGTCTGCAAGAAAGCTGTTGCGGAACTTGTGTCGTAGTGCATTTCTCTACCATCTGCAGACCATACCTTGTTGTATGGTTCAAACATGAAGTTAGCAATACGGTCTCTGGTGGAGAAATCACCTCTCTGTTTAGCCAGTGCCAAGGTGAAAAGACTTGCTAGGTAATCGAATGTACCAAAGCGGCCTGTATCATACATTGATTCGACCATGTACATCTGAGTTCCTGAAAGTTCTTTTCCATAATTCTCAATGAACACTGGATAGTCAGTAATTGTTTCTTCAGGTTGAGTGTATTCTAAGAAGGCTAGAGTCCAAGCAACACCATATCCTCGAGACCTGAATTTCCCATCACTTCGGTATGGTGAAAGTCGATTTCCAGGAAATTGTTGTTGTGGTCCTTCTGTTGGTTGGGTAAACCATGTGCCGATTGGCTCTTGAACAAAATAGCCATCAACAAAGAGACCATTTTGATCCTGCATTACGGTATTCATGAAATCGAGACCGAAGTCCCAGATAGGCATGTAATCAGTACCGTACATGTTGTCATACAGCTCTGTCATGTAGATTGGGACACACGTACACTGAGTCCACACTTCATAGGGCTCACATGGAATCATTCCAGTTTCCCAGATCCCACCTTCCTGAGGATTACCAAACCCATCAGTGGTCATTGACATGTTCCAATCCTCCATGTAATAATCAATCTCGTCATTATAGATAGCCGAATTGAAATTACGTTCGTGAAGGAGCTCCATCAACGCATAATGGGCAGTCCACATGATATTTGCGGGTCCTCGGAATCCTCCGGTGTAAATATCATCTGCATCAGGATTGACTGCATCCGGATAGTAGTACTCAGTCCAGTTCAGATAGAGTGAGGCATACATCCATTCCATATATTCAATGGAATCCTCACCATAGTCAGCATAGCTTGTATTGAATTTCTCAATCAAACCGGAGCTTACGTCGGAGTAGTAATCCGTTCTATATCCAGGAGTAGTTTCATAGTACATTGCTAAAGAGTATGCCATGAATGCAAGAACATAGTGGAACAATCCATAGTATTGAGGTTCAATATACCAGCCATCCCAGTCTCCAGTAGGTTGATCGAACAGGGTTGTCAGGTAGTTGAAGATTGCAACTTGTTCATGCGTCACAGTACCATAATCCGCGAAGTTGAATGTTTCACCATCAACTACTAGAACAGGAGCTGCTGGTTCTACACCGGGTAGATTCCCGTATGTCATTCCACCAAGAATTATGGCAAGTATGAATGTTACTACGAAGTATTTGTTTGTCGTTAGAATCTTGCTCATCTCGCTATACCTCGTTTGATTATCTCGGTTAGTTTGTCAAAGAGTTAGCAATGGCATTATTGCCCAGATATAACTACATTCTAAAGATAAATGATTAATTGATAATTCAAATATTGTTGGTATGATTGAAAAAAACAATTGGTTCCAGAAAGCTAATAAATGGTTTCAAGATGAAACTAACTAGTTTGATGTCGTATCTCAAAATTTATTCTGTAAATAATGAGAACATTAAATAGAACCTCGTAAGTCGAGGCTATCACGTCGAAGACTGGTGTTGGAACATGAAGAATCAAACCAAGCTCATTGGCATTGGTGCAATTTTCATGGTACTCTTATCTAGCGTGATTGTGCTGGCTATTTTTGACGACGTTGATGGACCACTAATCTATGAACTACATGTTTTACCGGTGGATCCAGTAGACGGGGATATTATCCGAGTCATAGCATATGCCCTTGATACTTCAGGCGTGTCAAATGTTCAGCTTAGTTATACGATTGATGGAACTACTTGGGAA
>JAUWOU010000167.1 GCA_030612005.1 Candidatus Thorarchaeota archaeon
GCAATTAATGATGATAGCGATATCCTGAACGATAGTGACTGATTCCGTAAATCTATCATATTCATGGCTTATTTCAGCTCTTGGGGAAACGTTTGTATACACACCCTCTTAGTTGTACTTACATGCGGGGGATGATGATTTGAGTATATCGGATATAATGTACAGGTCTGATGGAAAATCAAGGGTCACAGCAATATCAATCGACGCGAAATCACTTGTAACCCCAACCTATTTTCCTGCAATTTCCAGTTTTGGAGTTAAACACAGGGTCGATTCTCTGTTTGATCTACTTGTGGATTATTCCTACCCAAGATTGTTAATCTCTGCATATGATATACATTCAATGGATACTACAAAAAGGAAGCGTCTGGCAAGTCAGATAAAACAATACATGAAACAATCATTTGTCTTTGTAGATAGTGGGAGGTTTGAGAGTTGGTGGTACAAAGATTCAGGGTGGAATTTCGAGTTATTTAGTGAAACATTGAAAAAGATTGAATACGATTTCTATGCAAGTCTGGATGTATTTCCTTCTTTTCAAACTAGATCTCAGGGTTATGTTGATGCGGTACTAAATTCGATAGAATCTTCAAGAGCCATCAGTTCATCACCAGGGTTCATTGCTGTTTTTCATGGTTCAACTCCAATAGAGCTTGTGTCAATCATTGAGAAGACACTTGAAAAAGTGAAGAACCTCTCAGGTATCATTGCTTTACCTGAACGAGATTGTGGTGTAAGTATTATTGACAAAGTCCAAACTATTTCGAAAATAAGGAAATTACTCGATAAATATGATGATAGAATAATCATGCACATACTTGGATGTGGACATCCCAAGTCGCTTGCTTTGTTTTCATTTTGTGGAGCTGATACGTTCGATAGTCTAGACTGGATTAATTCACTAGTTGATATAAAGAGGTTTGAACTTACAGATATCTCATATTTGAATTTCAGTGACTGTGAGTGTAAATTCTGCAAGAATGAGAGTATGATTTACATTGAAAGAGTGCTGCTTCACAATCTATTGTTCTACCAGGACTTCATGAAATCAATAAGAGAATCGATTCGTGAAGATGAGCTGGTTTCAAAGATGAAGAACATTCTTGGTTCTGATATGGTCCAAAGAGTATTAGCTAAAATCCGATTCGAATAATTGAAACAATATATGTCATCGATAGAAACAATAACTACTTCCGTTATGTCGATAATGCTTTTGTGAAGGGAGAATCAGGAATGCAATCAACATATGATTTTGTTGTGAATAGGGTATTAGAAACATATTCAGAATTAATCAGTTCAAAGAGTTGCAACCAGTCATGGACACAACTTTCAGAAGAAGAAATATGGCATCATCTCTGTCTTTGTATTTTGTCAAGCAATGTTGATTATGATTTGGCTTATTCGGCGTTTCAATATCTTAAATCAGAGAATTTACTATCTACAGATTTTCTAACAAATAACCGAACAGCACAACACACAGTATCAAACCAACTTTCTCAAAGTAGGTATCTTCCTAAGAAGAAGAATGGAGATATGCGAAAGTACAGGTTTCCAAAAAGAAGAGCAAAGGACATTGTTGACACTGCAATCAAGTTGTACAGAAATGGGCAAGGATTGACAGCGTTATTAGTGGAATCAAAATCGGATTACAATCTTCGGGACTTTCTCGCAGGAAATCTTTCAGGTATTGGATTGAAACAAGCTTCACATTTTCTTCGCAATATCGGTTTCTCCGATTCGCTAGCCATTGTCGATACACACATTATCAGATTTCTAAGGGAAACCCAAGGGTTGAAGATTGAAAGCAATAAAGCCATCACAAGAAAGCAGTATCTCGTTCTTGAGGGGGTATTACAAGAGATGTGCGAATTAATGCAGATCAATATGGGTATTTTCGATTCAGCAATATGGCGATACATGCGGGGGAAGTGAAATGCGGATAGTATGTTTATCTTCAGGTGGTATCGATTCAACGGTAATGATGCACATGTTATTGAAGAGGGGACATACTCTTCTACCCTTATTCATTGACTATGGGCAATTAGCCTCGGATAAGGAATGGGAAGCCTGTCAATTGGTTTGTAGGATACTGAAATTAGAAGCTGAAAGACTCGATGTGTCTAACATTGGAAAGCTTATTCCAAGTGGAATTACCGACTCAAAACTAGACATAGAAAAAGATGCTTTCCTTCCTAACCGGAATCTCATCTTCCTTTCACTAGCTGCAGCATATGGGTTCCAAAGAGATGCATACTTGGTAGCAATCGGACTTCTATCTACACATATTTTTCCAGACCAGACTAGGCAGTTCATCGATAAGATGAAAGAAGCTATTAGTGAATCTTTGAACGCGGATGTCAGAATCATGTTACCATTGATTGAATTGAATAAATATGATGTATTACGCCTCGGCCTAAAGCATAAGTCACCGCTTGAAATGGCATATTTCTGTCATGCCGGTATGGATGAACCTTGTGGGATTTGCATCTCTTGCCAAGAGTACTTCTCAGCTAAACAGCATATCGAAGAGAATTGAATTCTCACGGTCTGTACCTTGGTCAACCTTTTAAGAACAAAACATCTAGCTAAGATGAGGGTCACAAATTGGGTGGCGGATCAGGAAGCTATACAGGATCATCAGGAAAATCTGACAAAGATCGAGAAGATGCGTTTGATAGTGCTGAGGGTGAAGTTAGAGATAGTCGTATTCGAAATGTATTCATTAGCTTCCATACTGAAGATGAAAAGGCTGTGGCATTACTTCGACATCAGGCTAAGGATAACCAATATGGCTTAAGGTTCAATGATTTCTCTGTAAAGGAGCCTTTTGATAATGCTTGGAAAACACAAGTGAGAAAACGTATTGAGAAGAGCTCAGCGGTTATTGTGGTAATCGGGGAAGACACCTGGACACGTACTGCTGTTATTTGGGAAGCTAAACAAGCCTATGATATGGGTAAGAAAGTTATTGGCGTTAGGATATCGAAAAACAGGGAAGATTATGTGCCTCAATTACTAAGACAAAATAAATCTCCTGTCGTCGAATGGAAATTAGCTCGAATATCTAAGGAACTGGAGTAGAAGAGTAGTGTCAAAACCACAACCAAAATCAGGAGAGCTTGATGAAACAAAGCTATTCCAAACCGATAAAAAGGAATATGGAGATGACTACTTAGAGCACCTTCTTGAGCAATACAAACTTCATGCCGAAATGTCTGATGCAGTATCAGCAAGAAGAGTTGAAACTAACAAATACTTCTTATCAATCAATGCACTGCTTGTAACAGTAATTGGTTTTATGTCTGAACAGGATTCGATCCTTTTTGTTGATGCATTTTGGAGAAGTGTAATAGCCTTCTCAGGACTTCTGATGTGCATCCTTTGGTGGTCGATGATTAAATCCTTCAAATCATTAAACCGTGCTAAATTCGAAGTCATTAATGCCATAGAACGTAAATTGCCTTCAGCTGGTTTCTTAGCTGAATGGGACTTTATTGATAGGCTGGATAAGAAGGAAAAGCATCGTGAGATGACAACAATCGAAATATTGATTCCAGCCATTTTTGGGGGAATTTACGTCGTTCTAATCTCTATTCTGGTTGTAGGCGTATTTTTCCCATTGGTAATTAGCTGACTTACCTTTTACCCACAGAAACAAAAACTTCTCAGGAATTTGTTTGATTATATGGACCCAAATTATTTTAGGGATTGATTGAATTTTATAAGTTTAAAGGGAGATCCAAATATCGAGAACATATTCCAATATATACTTCTACTTCCATTCTTCATACTTGATTTCCTTGTTTCAAACAATGATTCAGATACGGATTTTCCATCAAGTAGATGCTCGTAGAATTTGCTAATGAAAATTCGTGCATTTGAATCAGGGACAACCCATTGGGTTCCAACTACTGAATTTGAACCCGCCATTAACAACCCGCGAATAAGCCCAAATGCTTCATCTCCCATATATATTTCCGACACAGCAGTTTCGCAAGCACTCAAGACGAATAATGGGGTCCCTTTAAATCGATTAGAAATGATTTCAGTTAATGTGTACTCACCTTTCTCCGAAGATGAATTAAAGAGTAAATGGCTTTGTAATGGATTTTGGTGATATCTACCATGACCAGAAAAATGGATCAGAGAGGGAGATTTGCTTAGAGCATCTAGAAACATTGATTTCTTTGCCTCCATTCCTTCTAGAAGTATTATTGCATCATCTGGAATATTGTTCTTAGTAAATAATTCAACAATCGAATTTACCTCTAATGTGGAATGTGGTAGATCCTGTGTGGGATTTGAAATTAGTAACGCTGAAAATGGTAGTTGGGTTTCTCTCTTGATACATGAAATCATCAGAGATAAACTGTAGTTTAAAACAATGGGTAAAAGAAGTCCTAATTCTTTCGAGTCAGTGTTCTCATCCTGTGCAACACTCCAAGGTAGGACGTGTAAATCACCATGAGGAATCAAAACAAGAAGTGCTTTTGAGGAAAGTGAACTCCAGACCTCTTTTGGAATCGAATTTCCGAGTTTCCGACCAAGTTCTCTCAGCTTGTTATCTGCAGAAACATATTTCTCACTACCTGTCAATCGATGTATCTCATCAGTATAACGCAATACTCTTTTGATATCCAAGGGGCATTTACGATAAACGTCAATATTGTCTTTTGACCAGACAATCAAATCAAAGGAATCAAATCCTCCATCAGGACAGAAAAACTCCCAGATTACTATATTTGGTTCAATTTCAAACAATTCCCTATATCTTGGAATCGGATCATAATTTAATGGTTGTTTTATGAAACCTGTATCAGGACACCTTTCTAAAACTTGTAGTGTAAGTTCTCGAATCGGACCATATTTTTCTTCAACAGCATCTTTATACCCTTGATATGTAATATGGCCAAAGCTATACTCCTGTCTTAGAGTTACTTCAACTTCATGAAACTTGTTAATCGCGTCCACTACATCAGAGTATTGGGGACAATCTGTTATTGATTGCATTTGATTTGAATTGATTTCGAGCCGATCCGTTATTTCACGTGCTTTTGATAACTCAAGATATTTCAGAGCTTCAAAAAGAAATTCTGTTTTACTTTTGTCTAATTCATAAATGTCAAACAATGCTTCTACTAATTGATCGTAGGTTCCTGTTGCGTGAAAACGAAATTCCAAACGGATTTGCATTGAGGTTATGTTTGAAAAGATTCGTTCTTGATGCTCAATTGCGTTCTTGAAATATTCTACACTTTCTTGTAAATTTCCAATTTTCTTTTCAATATAGCCTAGTATTGAATAGACTTGGTTACGGAATTGAATTTCTCTTGGATGTTCAGATACTTCAAGTGCTATCTTGGCAAATTTCCTAGCATCATCAAATTGATTTGCCATAGATAATAGCATAGCATGATTTCCAATTGCAATACTTTTACCAAAGCCTTCATGAATTAGATCTATGGAATTCCCAGACTCTGAAATAGCTTGATCAATATTACCTAAAGCTAAAATAATCAAGGATGCAATATTGTGAATACTGCCAATCCGAAGATTCAATTTTATCGCGATTTTCCTCGCTTTTTCCAAAATCTCAGCAGCTTCACCAAGAGCGTCTGGATTGCTTCTCGTTAAACATAACATATATGTTGAATAAGCAAGCAGTATGAAACCCTCAAGTATATCATGCTCCAATTGAAGTCTTTCAGCGATATCAATTCCTTTCTTTGCCATAGATTTCGCGGTTTCAAATCGATTTCTATTCATGTAATGTTCGGAAAGCTGAATGTATACTCTGGAATGGAACTGACTTTGTGGTATATTCTCTACTAGACTTGCAGCTTTATCAAGCAGTAACAGAGCTTCTCTATATTCCCCGAGGATTTGGTGTACACCAGCCCTAGAAAGATTGATAGATACTACTCCTTCAACATCACTTACATTTTCAGCAATTTCCTCAGCTTCATCATACTTCTTTTTAGCATCTTCAAACATTCCGAGTGATGTGTACACATTACCAATGTTGTATACAGCAGTACCTTTGCCTTTATCGTCAAAGCCGGTTGTATTACGCTCTGCTTCTCTAAAGCATTCCAAAGCGGAATCATAATCATAGAGATGAAGGTAGACTGTTCCTTTGGTGTTGTAGTAGTAAACAATCCAATGTGGAGGAATTTGTAATCCTACCTCTAACAATGATTGTAATAGTCTGAATCCATCATCTAGTAGTCTAATCGAGTCTTTATATTGTCCCCATTTTTTCCGAATTTCTCCCAAATAAAAGAATGATGTGAATTTTATTGGATTGTCATCGTTCAAGAGATTCATAGAAGAACTAAGATCTCTATCTGCAGTTGAGTAATCACCAAGCTTGTAATATGATAAACCTCGAACTGATTTATAGAATGCTAGTTCATTATCATCTGCTGATTTTTGAATCAATTTGATTATTTGGTTACTAATTTTGATTGCTTCAGAATGTCCTTCATTTCGCATGTGTTCATGCATTATCTTTGTCAATTGACCGACCTGATCAGTGATATCCATTATTAGTCACCATCCAAAATCCAATATTGTAGAGTAATGCTATAATAAGAAACGATTAGAGGTTGTCTGGAGTCTAAATAGTTCTCTCTATTATGTGAAAATCTGCCTAATATGGAAATATCTTCATGAATATACACTCATCCCCTCTCCCTGATATGCTTCATAGACATGCTTGTAGACTAGTTCACATTTCTTCTCCAGTAAATCATCCGGATACACTTCAGGAAGTTCGTACAGAGCATCTTTGATAGCTACCTCTACCTTCGCCCTAGTTCTCTGACTCTTCTTCCAATCGAGAACAAGGTTCCTTTCTCCTTTCAAAGTAGTGAGCAATTTCTTAGCAATTGACTTCACAAGCTCACGATCTTTCTTTTCGAGTTTGGGTTCCGGTTTTGTCAAAATATCAAACAAAGCAAGTTCTTCTTCAGTTAGTTGTTCAGAGACATGACGTTGTTCTTCTTCGGTAAGCTCCTCAGCGAGTTGAAGCAATGCTGCAAAGAACTGGTCGACATCCATTCTTCCAGCATTGTACTCATCAATCATCAT
>JAUWOU010000108.1 GCA_030612005.1 Candidatus Thorarchaeota archaeon
AGAAGTTCAACATGCGTTCTGTTCCTGCTAATTCTGCAATTCAAACTCATCCAAGTCGCCAAACAAGCACTATGGTGTATTCTATATCAACAATCTCTTCTATTGGTGGACTTCTGACATAGGTCTTGGCCTCATATTGCAGTAATTGAGCACGTTGTAATTCAGAATTTAACTGTTGTCCGAATAGAAATTAGCGCTAAATTTATTAGAAGCTCAATGTAGGTAGAATATTACGCAAGAGTGAAGTACTACTCTAGAATAGTTGTGGTGGTTTGGATTTGGGATTAGCAGAGGGATTAGAAGGATTCAAGTTATATAAACGGCTTAACAGAGATCAAAAAAAGACTGTATCAAAGATTCTTGAATCAGTCGCGGATATCTTTGATTACATAAAGATTGAATTCCCTGAATTCACACCGCATGGTATTAGGCATGTTTTCTCAACTATTGGGAATGCGGAGAGACTTCTAGTTAAATTGTTACCTCCAAAGAAATCAGGTATTTCCAAAGATGAAGCATTTGTGCTAATTTTAGCAAGTATCATTCATGATATCGGGATGGCACCAGATTCGATTCTAAATCCTGAAATTACGACTGGCAATGACGAATCTCAGGAAAATGAGGAATTGTCCCAGGATAACGAGAAATTGTCTAAAGATTACAGAAACGAGCTAAGGAAGACTCACCATATTCGTAGCGAAGCATTCGTTTTAGATTCACCACTCTTCAAAGATATAGAATACTCGCGACGAAAAGCTATAGCACTCATAGCGAAGGGTCATAGACAGACACTTCTTACGGGTCCCGAATACACAGACGGTTCAACAGGATTCAGTAATCTGCCATTTCTTGCTGCCATACTAAGACTTGCAGATGAGCTTGAGATAACCTATGAGCGAGTCAAATTTCTAGATATATTCCATAAAAAAGATAGATTCTTACAGAGTTTAGCAGATGAATCTATAGAACATTGGGAAGCTCATCTATCACTTAGTAGTTGGGAGTTCTCAGAAGAGCAGGAATTGATTATTGTAAAAGGTCTTGTTAAAACACATACTGGCGTTAGAGGTGTTGAAAGAGTTAAAGAGGGCCTTATCAGGACAATACGAGAAACAAGGAATATTCGTTTTGGCACAAAACGAATTCTACCAATATTCTTGGAATTTGATTTGGATTTCAAAGAAGACCTAGTAAGTACAAAATATGAGGTGGCTGTCGATAACGATACTGTAGTTGACTTTTTGATAGATAATATTTACAACGATAATCTAGTTTCTATAAGGGAATTGATTCAAAATGCTATGGATGCATGCAAGCTTCGTGGTCAATCTTCTGAATCATGGAAACCTTGTATCAGAGTTAATCTAAGTCCTGAAAAACTAGTAATTACTGATAATGGACAGGGTATGGATTCATACATCATCGAGAATTATTTAACTGTAGCTGGATGTTCTTATTATAAATCAGAAGATTTTGAATCGTTTCTTAAGTACAAAGACTATAAACCAGGCGTTGTCGGAATGTTTGGCATTGGAATCTTCTCAACATTTTTGCTATGCGATTCATTCATTATACGTACTCGTTTTCGTGAGAGAAGTCCTCAGGAGCCTACAGGTTGGCTCGAAACAACTCTTTCTCGTTCTTTTTGCCCAACATATAGGATTACTCGCCCAGAAGATGTGTTTGAATATGGAACACAAATTGAAGTCCCACTGCAAAAAAATCTCTACTCAGAACTGAGAAAGAAAATTCTACATTATGTCGAGTCAAACTTCCAAAGACCTCGTGTCCCTTTGACTGTAGTGATGCCGGATCAAGAAGATGCTGAAATTGGTCTATTCCCTTTTGACGATCTGCGTATATCAGAACAGAATAAAGTTGAAGTTACTAGTGATGTATTCTTAGTTGACTACTATCTACCAGATAATATCTATTTCGGGATAAGACTTACCGAATCAACATTCGATGTCATCTATCATGATAATGAGCATTCGTATGTAAGCAGGTTTTTTCCACTATATCGAGGTACTTTATGTGTTGAAGGGGTGGTTCTTTCACCTTTGCCACAGGAACAAGTCTATGATGATATGCAAGATTCAGTCAGAAAGATCTGCAGTGAGATATACAGTGACAAAGATATCAAAACAATTCTTGATTTGCCTCCAGGAATCATAAAGCCATCTATTGACAGGTCCTCGGTTGTTGAGGGATTAGATCGTGTGGAACAATACTTGAAGGATGTGATTCCAACCCTTGTGGATTCCATTACTCGTTTCTACTCCTTATTTGACTCAGAAAAGAAAAAAGATAGATTTTTTGATATCCTGATGGACGTTTCTGCAATGCCCTTAACACTAATGGACAATATTATGAATAATAATACACTTGGGCACATTCGTCTACATTCAATTTTCAAAGAAATGATTAGAATTCGCGATATCGATTCAAAAACCCCGAATGAAGTTGATTTATCGACTAGCATCTCTCTTAGAAAAGAAAGTTGGAATATACTCACGTCCGAGAAATGGTCAATTCACGCACCTGCTATTGTTGTAGCTAAGCTTGTAATTCCTTATCTCAAGGAGAGAGGATTTCAATTCTCATTTGATGATATCGACCCGCAAGCAATTGCATGGAGATATGCTTCATGGATTCTTTCTTCTTTCCTACCCGCAGAACGTGAGAAACTAATATATCAATTTGGGAAAGAATTAAATCAAGCCCCCAGTGGTTTCACAATTTGGCTGGGACAAAAAATATTGGAATGTTCATGGAACGACCTTTTCTCAATGATTGAGAATATAGAAGAGAAGAGCTCCAATTTAAACCTCCTACTAACTATAATCTATAAAGCAAGAAATGAGAGTGAAAAGGCAAAGAAGATTATTGGGGACCTCAAAGTTTCAGATACATTTGAAGATCTATTCACCATTGCTTGTGGAAATGCTATTCTGGGAGATCTAACAAAGTCTGTTGAATTTCTAGAAAAATCTGCAGCGATTTGCGAAAATGATTCAGCTGCTGCCTATCAAATGTTGTTTGATTTAGACTGGCATCCATTGCTTGAAGAACTCAGAGAATCAATGAAATCGAAAATCGATGAGATCAGAACAGAACTAGAAAAGATAGCAAGGGTGCCAGAAAATAAATATCCAATAGAATACTCGAAAAACGTTTGGAAGGATCTTTCAAAACTCAGTTGAAACCAAGAGAAGTGTCTATATCTCTGAAAAGCTTACAAAATGTTCCCATATGTGAATCAATATAATTAGATTAAAAGGTGGAATTCGATTCATTCAGGACAGAGCTGTTTGCCGAAGTGTACTGAGAAATGCGAATAAACCATAAAATCGAGGTCCCTGAGGGTAAAGTCAGGAACGTCCTGTTGCGTTTCTACAATACAATTAGCGGCCATAGCTTCTGGCGTTATATGCATGGGATAGTCAAAAGGAGTTGCTGAACCCCATCATCAGTAATGGACTTGTCATTTGCGAGCCAGTTCAATGCAATGATTTGGATGGCAAAGAACGGTAAGGGTCTCAAACCCGCAGTCTACGAGTTCCCCAAAGAGCTTGACTATGAAACAGCACTCATGAAACTCAAAACAATGGGAATTGACATTGACGAATGGACTGAAGAGCAGAAAAGGTATGCAACTGCCTATAGTGAAGGAACATAGTTTGATTCAAAAAGTGGAAAAGTTGCTTGAATCGACGCCCTAGTAGAAGCAACCATTCCTCAAATCTTGGTTTCCAACTAGACAAATTCATCAATATTCCATTTATCTAGATGTACTATATTCAGCTCCCAGGTCATTTGCTAGGTCGTATAGCCATGTATAGGCATCAATCAGGTTATGAATGAAGCCCTTAATTAGAACATCACCATGTACATTTAGCAATACTGGCCTTTCTATCTCAATACTGATAGAAACATGGGGAAGGTCTCTCGTTGCAATAACTGTGGAGATATTATAGAGGAATTGTTGATTCGTAAGCAATGATAAGTCAACTCTTTCTGTATCATCAATTAAGAACCAAGGTTTATCCATATAGGTAAAATCCAGTTGGCTCACAGATAGTTTCTTCAAATGCTGACCAATAGTGAGGTGAGCTTCTTTTCTATCCTTACCTAGATCGAATACAGTCTTCATGAATCCTGATGCTACAATATCAATTGAAAGAGTAATGCTTTCATCATCCAAAGAAATCTTTCCATGATAATCAGTGGTGGGATCTATCCCCTCTCCAGGTTTATAGTCAGTATTGAATAGTGTAGTAACTTCCTTGTGTTCAATGCAGTGCCACCAGCCACTAAACTTTAGCCCAGATGCTGACACGAACTGAGATAATATTTCTCTTCCTTCTTCTTCTGATACATCAGAGAAGAAATCAACTGCATCCTTATACAAATCAAGCCTGAATGTCAATGGATAGCATTTTACTTCCTCGACTACCTTTGGTTTTCTATTATTGACAAGTAGAAGACCCATGTTTTGATTTGAGAGCATACTTTGCAGACTCTCTTTCTTCCTATCATCAAGATTCGAGAAGACCTGATTTGGTAGTGCAAGATATACTTCATGACAAAATGTCTGCATAGCTTGAGCTTGGCCCAGTGGTTTCAATGAGAATGGTGCATGGAGCTTAGCTTCAATCCCAACAAACCTGTGGTTGTTCTCTCTGAGATATACACCAACGAGGTCGGCACGGAACTTCTGTCCAGTATCGAACTTATATCGATCAATCAAGACTTGAAAACAGGGGTCGCTCTTTCTAGTTTCCAACCACTTTTGGAGAATAGGATACATTTCTACTTCTTTAGCAAATGTCAATGAGAACCCTCCCTTGCCATTTTGAAAATCTATCTATTGATTCTTCCTGTATATGGCACTGTGTGGGTGTGTGTGGGGGTGTTCAGCTCTATGGAAACATCCTTCTCAGTTATATTTACCGAGTCGTACTCTTATTTGCTGAACGATAGTTTAATTGGGACATATGCTTGAAAAGTATGTATATATTCTCTGGATGGCGGGTAATTGTCAGAGGGCGAAGAGTGGAAGGTATGTCAATAATGCAACATCTCTTCTTCTTGTAATTATGATTTCGGATGTATGTACAATCTTGGAGGAGGATTAGACAGTGTCTGTTAAAACACTTCGGAAAATTGTCAAGAGGCTAAATGAGAGTGTCAAGGAAAACAAACTGGGATCGCCTTTCTTTAGTCAATCTCAATATACACCACAAGAACTCAGCCCTGACAATTTCAGTCCAATTAATACCACCGATTCAGGTCGGAGGATCGCTTTCATAGATGGAGGAAACCAAGAGATTGTAGGTGCTCCCAACTTCTCCATCCAGATAAACAGAGTGTCCTTCTGTATCTTCGACGGCAAGAAACGAGTCAAGCCAGAGAAGATACCAAGTATGATAGAGTTTTTTTCTGCGACTTACTCTGTCTTCCGAGAAAAACAGATCCATTATGATACGATGATCCTCCCATTGAATGAAATGTATTCAGGTTTTGTTCCTGATGAGACTGATCTGTCCTTCAACTCAGTAGACCGATCCGTGATGGAGGGGAACATGAGGGCAGGGATATCCAGAGTGGCATCTATTGCCAGAAGGTTTGGAGAGTGGGAGTATTCCAGGCATGTCATCGACAACGAACTTAGGTCCGGAGATGTCATAGTGGCTGATGGTACGTTACAGGCAGCTTTCGCCAATGAGTCGAAATATGTGAACAGGGTTTATGATTCTGGAAAGAAATCCGAAGTTCTTGTGACGGGATTGGCTAAGACATGCACACTGTTTACGGACACCGGCCTCTCACTCATCGGTGCAGTTAGACTGTTGGCAGAGAGGTCAGAGATAGCTTTTGACAAGTGGTGCTACTATCCAATCGTAGAGATCTTCAATCCCACCCACAGGGCATCCCTCTACATTGTAAAACTCAATCAATCAGCGGACAGGATATACAGGTACGAGGTTTTCCAAGACCAAGCCAAGAAACTGTCCGACGACGAAATGAATGAGGTCTTTTCGAAACTTGCAGAGAACTGCAAGGATGCGGCTTTTCCAGGGTATCCATATGGATTGATTGTCGCTGACGAACAGGCACGTGTTCGGTATAACGAGATGGATGGATATCGGGTGATGCTTTTATCAGAGATGACGAAATCAGGGAACTGGGAGAAGTTCAAGAGATACATCAGAGCAACCGACTCACATGATGTGTTAGATATGTTGGCAGGGTGAGTAACATGCAAGTAAAGGGACAAGTAATAGCAGGGCAAGTAGCAAGAATTCTAATCCGACAGAAGAGCGGAGAGAGGATCGAACTCGGGGATCTATTGGTCGTCGATGATGAAGATGGGTATTCGATAATGAAGGTCTATGATCTGACATATGGTAGTCAGGTTCCTAGGTCTGGGCGTGAACTCATTGCTGGAATGAAGCTAGAGGGACACGGTGATGACTTGGTCTTCTTCGAGCCTGAGTTGAGGAACTACATTGTAGCCGAGGCTGCATCGCTCATCCATGTCACAGACAAAGGCACGAAGAAACCCAAGGGTCTACCCACTTTCTTCTCTGAAGTCCAACTAGTGTCAAAGGAGCATTTGAAATTCCTCACCAAACCCAAGAATCCACTCTATCTTGGAAAGGTTAGAAGTGGCTCGAAGGTTCTAGACGTAGATGTCTTCTTGGATGCTGGAGATGTCCTACCCCACCACATCCTTATTCCAGCAATCACAGGGAGAGGGAAGAGCAATCTCGTCAAAGTAATGCTCTGGAGTGTCTTGGACAGATCTGAGTACGTAATGCTTGGCCTTGATCCACACGACGAGTACTACGGTAGACACAAACTGGGTCTGAAGGACCATCCCAGAGCCGACAATCACCTACAGTACTACTCACCTACAGCTCCAACAGGTGCAGACACTCTCATTATCAACCTTGAATCCCTCATGCCAAGAGACTTCTCAGGTATCGTAGAGTTCACCGGTGCACAGTATGATGCAGTCCGACTCTATTACAATCATCATCGGAATAATTGGATAGAGAATATCGTCAGAGGGAACGAACTCCCTGGAGTTGCTCCACAGACACTTGCCGTCCTCCAAAGGAAGTTCGATACAACACTGGGAGTCTACGTAGACGACGATGGCACCCTTCATTGTAGGAGTAATGCATTTAGTGATGATGCTGGTGAAACTACAGTCCGAGATATCATTAAAGCTCTGGAAGAAGGGAAGACGGTCGTCATCGACACATCACTGCTACATGACGAGGCTGAGTTGCTCATTGGGAGCATAATTGTCAGAGCGGTTTTTCAGAACCACGAACGAGCAAAAGCCAGTGGAGACCTTGACAAGATGCCAGTTGTCAGTATCGTCATAGAAGAGGCTCCAAGGGTACTCGGTGAAGTGCGAGGTTCAAATGTCTACAGTAGAGTTGCTAGAGAGGGCAGGAAGTTCAAGGTTGGTCTGATAGGAATCTCACAGCTCACAAGCCTGATTCCAAAGACAGTCCTGACAAACATGAACACGAAGATTATCCTTGGAAATGAGATGGCAACAGAGAGAGCCGCAATCATGGAGAGCGCTGCTCAAGATCTGACCATGGACAATCGGATCATAGCCAGCCTTGACACAGGTGAGGCTCTCGTCAGCAGTAACTTCACAAAGTTCGCAATTCCAATACAGATTCCACTGTTTGACGACTATGCAGAGGAGGAAATGAAAGGCAAGAAGAAGAGTAAAGGAAAGACCTCCTTCGACGGGGTGGATCTTGAGTGAAGTTTGCACACATGGCCGACTGTCACCTTGGAGGTTGGAGTGACCCTATACTTCGGGAGATCAACTCCGACTGTTTCGAGAAGGCTCTGCAGGTATGCATTGACGAAAAGGTTGACTTCGTACTCATCTCTGGTGACCTGTTTGACACAAGCAGACCTGCAATCGACGTGATGGAGAGGGCGGTCTCTATCATAAAGGATGTCAGGGATGCTGGAATTAGGGTCTACGTCATCGAGGGGTCTCACGACTTCTCACCAACAGGAAAGACGATGCTGAGAGTGTTGGAGAAGACGGGACTCTTCAGGAGAGTGTCTAGGGGGAAAGAAACAGACGACGGAAAGCTTCAGCTCACATTCACAAGTGACGAAGAGACAGGGACCAAGATTACTGGTCTCATCGGAAGGATGGGTGCCCTGGAAACAAGTCTGTACAAGAGTCTTGATCGAGCGTCACTAAAGGGTGAAGATGGATTCAAGATATTCATGTTCCATACCGCGCTATCAGAGCTGAAACCAGAAGAATATGAACATGCAGAATCAATGCCAATCTCTTTACTGCCAAAAGGATTCGACTACTATGCAGGAGGTCATATCCACCAGAACAGTGAGCACAAATGGAAGGGATATGGTCCGATTGTCTTCCCAGGTCCTACCATGCCCGCAAACTTCCGAGAACTAGAGCAGCTGTCGACCGGAGGACTCTACATCAACACAGTCCAGTCAGGGACCGTGAGTACAGAATGGAAATCTCTCGATATCTACGAAGTCACCAAGATCCATGTTGATGCACAAGACAAGACTCCGACAAGCGTTGAGAGCGAGATTGAACAACACGTTGATACTGACCTAAAGGACAAGATTGTTCTCCTCCGAGTCGAGGGAACCCTGAAGTCTGGCAAACCAAAGGACATTGATTTCCGAAGGCTGACCTCCCTGATGAAAGAGAAGGGAGCCAAGACCGTCAAGAGAAACATAGGCAAGCTTACATCATCTGAGTACAGAGAGATCAAAGTCACAGTATCTTCCAGAGAGGAGCTAGAGGACAAGCTAATCCAAGAGCATGCTGGACAACTGAAGATGAAGGGAATAAGCACGAAGAAAGAGATTCAGTTGACAAAGGAACTAATCAGTACACTCGTGGAAGGCAAGAGTCCTGACGAGAAGAAGAAGGACTATCAGACCCGATTGAAGTCTGATGTTCTAACAATACTGGGAATCAAAGACAAGTGGGAGGCGTTCGAATGAGGCTCGTATCCATCGAACTGGAGAACATCCGGAGCTACGAGAGAGGGGAAGTGAGCTTTCCGGAGGGTTCTGTGCTCCTTTCAGGAGACATCGGGTGCGGGAAATCGACCCTTTTACTAGCAACAGAGTTTGCACTGTTCGGTATCCGCAGGGGTGAACTGTCCGGAAGCAGTCTGCTCAGAAGAGGGCAGAAGCGTGGGTCGGTCAGGCTGACCTTTTCAATGGACGACAATGAGGTCGTCATAGAACGGACACTCAAACGTACAACCTCCAGCATCTCTCAAGATTCTGGAAAAATGATTGTTGACGGGGTCGAATATGACTACACTCCAACAGAGTTGAAGGCACAGATCCTCAAACAATTGGGCTACCCCCAAGAACTCTTGGAGAAGCAGAAATCCCTCCTATACCGTTACACAGTGTATACTCCTCAAGAGAAACTGAAGAGCATCATATGGGCGAAACCCGAAGAGCGGCTCAACAGTCTGAGGAAGGTCTTCGGAGTCGATAGATACAGGCTGATTCAGGAAAACCTTGTCGAGTTCTTGCGCTCATTAAGAGCAAAGAAGCGTAGCCTATCAGGTATCCACAGCGACCTTGAGGATAAGGTAGGAGCAAAGGAAACCCTGAAGGGTGAACTCAAAGGTGTCGAAAAGCAGCTCATAATCCTGACAGCTGACGAAACTCGAATCAAGGAAGAACACGAGAAGTGGCGAAGTGAGAAGACTGCGATACAAGAACAAGTGAAGACCTTCAACGCACTTCAAATAGACCTCGCAAAACAAAGTGGAAAAATACCTGGTATAGAGAAGAACCTTGAGACTGCCTTAGCCAATCTAACTGACTCCCAGAAACGCATAGACGATATAGATGATATGAAATCACCCACCGAGTTGTCAGACTCAGAGATTCAGAAACAGATCAAGGTTCTGGACAAGAGAATCGTCAAATGCCTAAAAGATCCTCGTGGTGAGAATGAATCAATAGATGCCCTAATAGAGAGAACGGCTGACATTACAGAATCCCTACAAGAAATGAGAACAGAAATAACCAAGACAGACACAATGCTTGAGAACCTTGACACAGGAAAGAAAGAGCTCAAGGCAGCAGGGAATGTCTGTCCCATCTGCGGGAAGAAACTGGACGCAGAACACAAGAGGACAAAGATAGCTGACTATGACGAAAAGATAGGTTCTCTAAAAGAACGACAGAATGAGTTGACTGTCAAGATTGAGAGTCTGATTGCTGATGACAAAAAAACCGACAAGAAATACAAAACAGAACTGGACAGACTGGTCAAGGCACTTGGGAAAGAAAAGGATGAATTGGAGGATTTGAGAGATGAACTCAAAGAGTACTCTGACAATGTCAAGATGAGAGATGGATTGGTCACACTTGTTGAATCGGCAGGGACGTCTCAAAAACTGTTGACTGCAGAACTAGGTAAGGTCGAGAAGACCATCGGTGCAATCAACAAGAAAATAAAGAGACTCGGGGATGTGGAGCTGAAAAAGACCGAGATAGAAGAACAGATAGAACGAGTACAGAGTGAACTGACCGAAGTCAGAGATGATTTGGCAACTGAGAGAGCAGACAAGAAACAGTACAATATTCGGATTAAGGAGCTCAATCAAGAGATAAAACACAAGAAGGAGGCACGTGACTTTCAGGCCCAACTCTCGGTATTTCAGATCTGGCTAGGAGATCATCTGATAGAATTGGCAAGTACGATAGAGAAGCACTACATGGTGGAGTTGAAGCGCAAGTTTGACCCGATATTCAGTGAATGGTTCAATCTCCTCATCGACGATGAACATCTGGAGGTCAGGATAGACGACGAGTTCACACCAGTCATTGAACAATAGGGATACGAAGCAGAGTATCAGAACCTGTCAGGTGGTGAGTCAGC
>JAUWOU010000190.1 GCA_030612005.1 Candidatus Thorarchaeota archaeon
TGGATAGTGCTCCATTCTCCACCACTTGTTACGTGGAACAATGTGATGCCCATGCATATCACTTTCCTCCGATTTCTTACCACATTCTTGACAAGTATAATCGTCTCGTATTTTTGCCTCTTTAGACTGTTTTTGACGATAACGCGTACCCCTAGCATCTTCATCTTCTGAATAATAGATTTCGTGCCCTCCATGAGCTAATGCAATCTTCATTCTTGTTTCAAGTGAAACTTCGCGCCCCATGCTAGATTCTGAGATTTTTCTTCTTGTTTCTTCAGAAGGAGGAGGTCTTTTCTTACCAGCCTCAGAAAGCTTTCTTCGATGTTCCTCGCTTGGTGGCCCCCTCTTCTTACCTTTGTTTCCTTCAGAGATTCTTCTCTTATGCTCTTCATCCATAGGTCCTAGTTTTTTCCCTCTTTTAGCTTCCGACATTTTTCTGCGAGTTTCTTCGGATCTCTTTCGTCCCTTGTTAGCTTCAGAGATTTTCCTTCGATGTTCCTCACTTGGCGGACCAAATTTTCTTCCCCGATTTGCTTCAGCAATCTTCTTCTTGTGTTCTTCAGTAAGTTTCCTTCCTCTAAGAGATTCAGAAATTCTTTTCCTAGCACCTTCACTCATTGGGGGATACTTACGCCCTTTATGCGATTCAGAAATCTTCTTCTTAGTTTCCTCACTATGTGGTCCCCTCTTTACGCCCTTTCTCGCTTCCGACATCTTCCTCCGATGCTCTTCACTTAGCTTCTTTCCCTTATGAGCTTCAGAGATTTTTCTTTTAGATTCCTCAGTGTGTGGTCTTCCTTTTCTTCCCTTCAACGTTTCAGAGATTTTCCTTTTCTGTTCCTCTCTCATCGGACCACGTTTCTTTCCTCGCAGACCCTCACCGATTTTCTGCTTATGCTCTTCAGTCAGTTTCTTCCCTTTCTGCCCCTCTGATATTCTCCGTTTATGCTCATCAGTGAATTTCCTTCCCTTCTGAGCTTCCGATATCTTCCTTTTGGTTTCCTCAGAGTGTGGACCTAACTTGACACCTGTCTTTGCTTCCGAGAGTTTCTTCTTGGTTTCTTCTTTCATCGGTCCACGTTTTCTCCCCTTGAGGGACTCGGAAACCCTCTTCTTATGGTCCTCGCTTAGTTCTCTACCTTTGAGAGAATCTGAGATTTTCCTACGTGTTTCCTCAGAAACTTCATGCCCTTTCAGTGAATCAGAAATTTTCTTTCTCGATTCTTCAGTATGCCTATCGTGTGTTTTTCCCTTATTGGCTTCAGATAGTTTTTGGCGATGCTCTTCAGTTTTCTCGTATTTTCCTCTCATTGATTCCTGTTTCTCGGGACTCTCCTCCGCGTGTTCTCGGTCTTGCTTTGCTCCTTCCTTACTTTGTTGCTTTTCCTCAACCTTCTCCCTTTCAGGTGTTTTCTCAGGTTTCTTCTGCTTCTTTCTTCTAATGTCGTCTACCAGTTCCTTCATTTCTCTATCATAACGTTCATCGTTTTCTGGATGTTCTGAGGACTGGTTCCTTTCTTTCCCCTGTGGCTTACTCTGGTTTTCGTGATGTTCTGAAGGTTGTGTTTCTTCTCTTCTCTGTGGTTTACTCTCTCCAGTCTTCTCCTTGGTAGATTTACTTCTTACTTCATCAACAAGGTCTTTCATCCCTTCTCTAAATTCGTCATTGTCCTTTGTCTTCTCTATGCGCTTCGGTTTCACTCCCTCACTGGTCACTTACCCACGTCCCACTTCGATTAATACACTTACTTTTTGAAAGACCTTAAGATCTTCATCTGTATCATAATACTCATCCATTGTTAGAGCAAGGACATGAAGTTTTGAGTAGTGGGTTTCAACACCGTGCTTTTCTGAAACTGTACAGATAAGATCAACAAGTGAACGAGCATCACCCTCCTCTAAACACTCAGTACAGAATTTTTCATACTCTGGACTCTTTACGGCTCTGATGAGTCGATTTCTACACTCATCGGTCAAGCTCCGTGCTATGATTGTAACCGCATCAGGTTGAGGTTCGTTGAAACGATTCATGATGTCCTTTGGTAATGCTTTGAACTGACGAAGTTTTGGATTTTCTTTCATTACTTCTTGCATGTGTTCAGCTACTGCTTTTTCATCTGGACATCTCTCCGAAATTTCGTCATGTACCATGCTCTCAAGGGTGAACATCTTGACATTCTTTGGTGTTCCCTCATGTTGAAGATATACTACAGCTTCACCAACTTGCATACCTCCGATATGGTCGATCTGCGATTCAGTGCACCTTGAATGCTTGCCCACTAGTCTTCTATCGTCTTCATGTGCAAGTGCATGAACCACCATGTTCACTGGAATCTTGATAGCTTGAGGTACTAGTGAGCTAGGTGACTGGTCGATTAGAATCACCCCGAGACCTGTGCCGCCAAGAACTCTCAACATCTCTATGAATGCGCTTACAGCCTGCAACCTCACACCAGAGTTGGCTTCACCACTTACATCGGTCCCACTGAGAAGGTAATGAGCTTCTTCCAGAACGAGAAGATTTGAAACCGACTTTGTGGGGTTAGATAACTTGTATTCGCTGACCGCTGCTGTGAGTATCCCCATGAGTAGAATCTTGTCATTCTCTGATAATGCATCCATCTCGATAATTGTAGGATGTGCAAGAATTTCAGAAACTGTGATTCCAGTAGGAGTATTGTACATGTTCACTAGCGCAGGTTTTCTAAGAATACTTTTGACTCTAGCAACGAGCGCTCCGAAGATGTTACTACTAACCTCAGGTCCGTAATCTAGTCGCTCACTTACTTCTCGAACCGCATCAACTAGATCTGGAAGAAGAATCGCTCTTCCTTTCTTGTTTGTTTCAAGATTCCAGTCACAGTTGGAATAAACTGTATAGATTACGTCTTCAATGTGCATCGCTATGACCTCATCGTTTGGCATCCAGAGGGTCAATACCTGTACAATACGGTCTATCCACTTGGTTATTCGAACACCAGCAGGTGGGTTCCAGATATTAAATGCAAGATTTGCTAGATCATTCCGTCCACAGGTGAAGATACGAACATCAGGAAAAACATGCATCAGCTTACGCCATTCATATCCCTTCGATGGGACGAGAACTACTGGATTAACTCCAAGTGAGATTGATTGTCCGATGAGATTCATCACTGTAGTAGATTTTCCAGATCGTGTATTTCCAAATACTCCCAGATGCATATCCAGATGATTGATTTCAGTTCTCACAAACGCGTTAGGGATAATCTTTCCACTCTCGTCTATTGGATTTCCAAAGAACAACGATGGATCTCTCTTTTTCCATCGAAGATTAGATTTCACTAGAGAGGTCACTCTTTCAGATTCTTTCTCTTTAACAATGGACTCTGGTTGTGAGTCCCTTGTTCCTGACGAGAACTTCTCTCGCTTCGTAACTGGTATTCCAACGTCAGTTTTCGGGAGCAAGAAATAGTTAGTTGCTTCACTTGCGGTGAGAATTGACGAATCACCATCGGGAGTCCCTCTTAGTAGATTACTGATTCTTTTTCGTTTTGAGTTGTATTGAACCCTGAATTCCTCTTGCTCATTATCAGGTCGCATGGCTCCAACAAGAGCTACTGCAATACGACGTACATCCATGTCTGCTCTTGCAATATCCAGTCCCCACGAGAGGCAGGTGACGGTAGTTTTACAGAGCTGTGAATTTGAAAGTCGTTGGAGCTGACGACCCAATTTAGCAGCTTTCATCTTAGCCTCTGGATTGATTGTGGTCTTTGATTCTTGTTTAGTTCCATGAATCCAATCTGACTTATCACGTGAAGTGGTTGTTTCAGAACTTTCAACGGTTCTTCTATAATCAGATTCAAGAGAACGCGTAGCAGATCTACTCATTGTCTTTGGTTCTACAAATACTTGGAATACTCCATTTTCAAGACTTTGAAGAACTCCAGTCATTGCTTCAAGAGGTTCCTGTTTCTGATGTTCATCACTGATGGATAATGGAACACCTGTGATTTGTGCTGCCGCCCCTTTTTGTTCTTCATTGAGAATAATTCCATCAAAGGAGTCAAGTGTTACAAATTTGAAATTTGGTAAATTGTAACTGAGTGCGTCGTGCAAAACAGTTTGTTGATGTATGAGTAGAACTTCATCATTGGACCACGTGAGAAATAGGATTCTAGTATGGTTATTCATTCGTTCGATTCGTAGCGCAAATGGTATCGTAGTCAAAGTTCTGACAATATTGTGAAATTGTTCAACAACCTTAGTGAGATCTTTCTTTCCTTCCTCGTTGAATGCGTAGTTGTGAGGGATTTCTTTCAGTTCTACAGCCATTATCAGACTTGGTTTTCTTTGAAAGATTTGACTTCCTGGAATCATCCCTAGCCTCTCGATTGATTTTGGCGATGCTGCTATGAGCCCGGATTGATCTACCGTCTTATCATTCGTCCAGAACCATACACCTGCAAAACCAAGAATCGCAGATACAATCATTGTAGCATTGAATGCATTCCCAACTATCGGCACAGGAATGAATGATAACATCCTAAGTGTAGATAGCACAATACTCCCTAGTCCAATGATTACTCCAATTACAAGCGAGTATCCCCACATGCGACCCTTCTTACTTTCAAGTAGAACGATATTTCCAACTAGAAAGACTAACCCTGAAAGGATGAGAGCAGGACCAGCGAAATCGATTGTCATCCAAGGTACAAACATGAGTAGTGTAAATATTGCCATCACTTGTAAAACTGTTAGAAAGAAAACTATCATTCCCTTGAATGCCGAAAATATCCAAGGACTTGACTCGGAATCTTCTGTCACTCACCTTAACCCTCCTCAATAGGTACTAGATATCCTTCCTCTCCTACAAAATACTCCGGACTGGAATCGATGATTTCATTCATTAAATCCTCCATCTTGGTTCGTTCATGTTCAAGACCCATGTCCTCCAAGACTTCGATTAATTCCTTCCAGCCCTTGATGAAGTGAGGTCTCATTGATAGCATATGACGAAGTGTGTCACGAGTCTGGCGCATGTAACCTGCTGTTTTTTGCACCAAGACAAGAGCCTCCCAATATGAGAAATTATCAGGCTCAAGTTCAAGAGCCTTCTGAACCGCTTCAATTCCTTCTCTTCCCTTTCCAATATTGAATAGTGTCTTACCGAGCAAAACCCACGCATCACCATATTCAGGAGCCTGTTCAAGGATTATCCTAAGGTTCTCCTCTGCATCATACCCTTTTTCGTGGTGATACAACATCAAGGCAAAGAAGTACCTCATCTTCTCATTATCAGGGTCGATCTCTAGAGCCTTACGAAACGCATTCTCAGCTTCCTCTGGATTATTTTCCTGTAAATGAAGGGCTAGACCACCCCACGCTTTTGCATTACTTGGATCCAATTGCAATGCTTTCTGAAATGCCTCTTCAATTTGCTCCTCACTTCCGGAGAATACTGCTAGGTAGGATGCCCATGCACCCCATACATATGATGACTCAGGAAACATCTCCAAAGCTTCGGTGAAAACTTCTAGTGCTTTTCCATATTTTCCTGCTGTGAAGAAAACCACCGCAAGGTTGAGCCAAGCTTCTTCAAAATTAGGATCTATCTTGAGAGCTTTCATGAAATTGGAATGAGCCTCCTTAAGCTCTCCTTTGTCCATCAACCGTCGTCCCCTCACATTGTAATCAAGTGCTTCATGACTGAATGTTGGAATTTGTAACACACTCCTTCTATCATCTGGATGTTCGGAAACTAGTCCGAGTAACTGCCTTTATTCTCATTCAGATAACCTGTAGAAGATGTGATGTATGAGAAGTAATGGTTCTTTGGTCAATGTCAGAAGTCCAACATGAGGGTATTATTCAGATAATGGGGATATTAGAACCAACAGAAACGCCAAAATTCATCTATCAGGTATCTAGATTGGAACAAACCATCTGATGGTGGACTTCTGCTGGTGTCAAAGCCTCAAATTGCAGGAATGAAGTAGATTCACTGTAAGTTTCTCCTAACTCGGTTTTATCGAGCAATTCTGTAATATGTGGAAGATACTATTGTAAG
>JAUWOU010000141.1 GCA_030612005.1 Candidatus Thorarchaeota archaeon
GACATTAATGATATCAACCCCAATCAAGAAGTATAGATGTTTCCTAATTCTAGTCGTCACTATTTTTCTTTTGATACCATCTAATTCAGATGTGCTGAACGATAAGCGACCCATGATAGAAGAAAGTGATACAAGAATAATCTCGTCTCACACAATAACTAGACATCAAGCAATCCTTGATTATATTCAAGCTCTCTATTCCGAAGAAGGGATTTTCTATGGTTGGCTTGAAGACACTCCAACAGACCATCGTATTGGTTCCTACCAAGGTATTTACAACGTATACGATCCGTATAGGATTCTCAAACAATTGAACAGTACAGGTGTCATTGATTGGAGTAATTGCACTGAATTCCTCAAGAGCCTTGTGAATTTGGATTCATCATCAACTTATCATAATTTGGTGAACTTCTCACAACGAGGAGCACCTAGTACCATATCATGTAATGTTGCGATTCAGATATTTCCAGAACTTGGTTTGGATGATTGGATACATGATGACGAGATAGCAGACTATATTGCAAGCTGTCAGACATCTAATGGTGGTTTCAGACTACGCTCATCAAACGACGATCCTGCTGAGATGATTATGACCTGGAGTGCTCTACAAGCACTGGATTCTATTGGACGACTCTCAGTTATTGATATCACAGCAGCCCTCAATTATGTACTGTCTTGTTATCATGATGATGGGGGTTTCTCAAATGTGCCTGATGTCGAGTCGATGCCAGACATAGTTCCTCTGGGCCTCTTTTGCTTGGAGCATCTAGGAAGGTCTGATCTCATCAGAACCCAAAACACCACTGATTACCTCTTACAATACTTCGATGATAAGGGTACCACTTCTGGCGGCACACTTGTGAATACTGAACGATTTGTTTGGTCACTCTATACAATGGGAACTCTTGACCAGATCAATGTTAGTCAGATGCTATCATGTGTAATCTCATGCCAGACTACACATAATGGAGCCTTCCTTCCAGTTCCAGATTATGACCTTGAGAGTGCACGTTTGGAATGGATCAGAGCTGCAGTGCACATACTATACCTCTGCAACCGGATAGACCTACTTGACGAAATGATCACTGTGACAGAATACCCTGAGTATCATATTCCTCAATGGTATATCGATTATATCGATGAGCACTTTGGAACTACTACAGGAGGCGTATTCTTGCCGTTCCTGCCAAATATCGATATTATTCCAATTCTCCTAGCTGGTGCACCTTATGCTGGAATTATCTTCCTAGTCAGCCTTCCAGGTGTCTATATTCTATGGTCCAGTAGAAATAAGAAGCTGGAACGTCGCAAACAACGCAGCAGGCGTAAACGAATGAAAGCATGATGAATACAGATTAGAACGATTAGCTTGAAAAAAGAAGTGGACTGAATCCTATCAGACTATGAATTTGCCATACTACTGTCATCAGAGTTTCTATTATCATAATGCTGAATGTCAATTTTAGCAAACCTTAAGTGAAAATATATTTGGTTTTTGATTGACCCACAAATAATGTGAGGTGGAAAACGCAATGGGTACTGAAACAAAATACTCTACTCATCAATATCGGGTCTCGAACGCGAAAGGTGACTGCCAAATTAAGTCACGAGGTGAACGTGTTCTCCAGTGACCGTAAGGTTTCTACTGCTTGTTTTAACAGTCTTGTAGCATCGTTCTTCAAACTAGCTGATGCTAGGTTGAGTGATACTCAGAAGACGGTTCTGAAACTAAGTCATCGATTACTCAAATTCAATGATTTAACGGTGACAGCATTGGCAGATTTAGTTTCCCGCAGATCCAATGTTCCATATAGTACTGTGAAGTGGAACTTACGTTCTCTCAAGGATATGGGACTGCTGACCGGCGGTGATTTGAACTGCAAAGGAGAACGAGCTAGTCTTACGTTTGAGGCTCAAATGTTAGCAAACTACTTTGAAAAAGAATACTAGATGCGGGTGGGCTCCTACGAGCCCTTCCGTTTTTTTCCAAGGCAATCATTAGAAGAAACAGAGTGCTTCTCTGTTCTCTGCCGATACTGCAACGCTTTACGTATCGACTTCATCGTATCTTCTTCTTGAACAACTCCCAACTATCATTGATGAGAGTCTTTGCCTCGTCGAGATTGGTCGCACAGGCTAGGACAATGTCCACAGATTTGCTCTCATTAGGGTCAAGATCTCCATGATCCCATTGAAGTGCTGTGGCAATGTCTCTGGGGCCGAGCTCGAGATTCTTCTTGAGGTCGCGGTGTTCCTTATCAGCCTTCAGTCTTAGGGGACGTTCAATCTCCCAAGCATCCGGTCTTGGTTTTGAAGCCATAGCCACACACAGAGGGCTATCATCACATGCAGATATGATTCCTGATTCTTCTTCGTAGACTCCAATATCGTCTTTGTAGCTCGTTGAGCCACCCACATCGAAATCCATGAGGTTGTACAGTTTCATATCTTTAATGATCATATCACTGAGATTTGTAGTCTTGTGACGGATCAGCATGACCGGTGTGTTATGACTCCATACCTCAATATCGAATCTTGCCACTGGGGAACCACCTTCTTTTGGTGTGTGATTCAGAACAATATGCACCCAACCCTTTCCCGATTCTTTACTGTCGATGGAGATTGTTTTTTTCTCAGTCGAACTTACTTCGTAAAGAACATCATCAACAAGGTATGTGTGCCAAAAGCCACTCTTGTTGTCTGCAGGATTCTTAAGGAACAGTTGTTCTTTTCCAGTAGCATCAATCATACTGAGGCGTTTGATGTAGAAACCTAAGCGACCTCTTCCTCAGGAAGTACACTCAAGCGTATATGTGACATCCAACCTCGGCTTCCGTTTACCGGTTTCGAGGATTTCAGACATGACCGATCACTGTACCATTGCTAGACGCCTATTGTGTTGTTCGTGATATAAATATCAGTATTGGTCTAAATGTGGATAATCGTCACAGGTCATAAAGTTGATAAACGAGGCGAATGAAATCGTCTTCATCCTCAGTAGGTTTTGTCAATGACCAAACTCAATGTTGAACAACTACAAAAGTGGTATCGAAAACAGCTCCAGAAGAAATCAAGTGATTTTCTGAAACTCGCTGAGAGAAGTTACAAAGTTGTTGAAAGAGCTCTACAAGATATAGAGGAATTGAGCAAGGCATTTGAAGATGATGAAATTGATGACTTAGATGGAATTGCGTCTCGATTTGCATTAAAGGTAAAAGAAATCGTGAAAGACTTCTATGTTGACAAAGAAATCACATACGAAAACACAGAATCTATGCAGAGTGAAATTCAGCGGTTTATCCAAGAACTCTGGGGTGCTGGAGCTCGCTGGATTAGAAAGCTGGATAAGCGGCACAAAACCACTATCAAAGCATTTGATGTTGCAATGAAAGAGCTTTCCAAAGAAATGAAGAAGATTGGAAAACTACTCTATGACTATAGCTGGGTTAAGGATCTTGAACGCATTGGTGGACGGATAGATACGTTGCATGATCTTACCTTTAGTAACGAGATTTTCGAAGAACAGATTCAGACAGTTCTCATGAAGATTAGATCTGCTGAGAAAGAGTATAATGAAACAGAGAGTGCTTATGATAAGTTCAAAGAGACCTCCAATGTTGCAGAATTACTAAGTCTAGATGAACAAGCAGAACACGTTTCAGCCCTTCTCAAAATGAAGATGAACCCACTCAAAAAGCAGGTTAAGAAATTACTGCAGCGCGATACAGGTGTACGAATTGGTCCTGCAGGTCAAAAAGCTCTCATTGAATATTTTGAAGATCCATACACTGCCATCGCTGCAGAGTCTGAAGGATACCCAGGACTTATTGAAGGTCTTGAAGGTCTTCAAGAAGCGATTGAAACAAAGAAACTTAAACTAAAGGATAGATTAGCTAGGCGAGCAATTGAGGAAGTTAATGCGATTAAAAGTGGCGGACTTCAAAATCTCCAGAACGAAGCTCATGAAATAGAAGAAAAGAGACACACCTATGCAGGATCTGATGTATACACAAAGAGTGCGGAACTTCAGGCGAATCTATCTGAGGCTAAAAAGAATCTAGATTATCACAAGAACGACCTTTTACGTATTCGAGATGATCTCGAACGACAAATTGGGAAAGTAAATGAATTCAAGGTTCGTATAGAATCTGAAATTTTAGAGTCATTCACCGAGAAAGTTACAATACAACTTGATGTATCCCTTGAGCCCCTTGTTGCATTATGTACAATCGAATAATGGAAGGCTGGCAATATTGCGTGTACTTGTCACATCAGAGAAAGACATTGCAAGTCAGACTATTAAAACGGTCTTGATTGAAGAATACGGTTTTCTCCCAACAGGTGATAACTTTGAAGAAAATCCGATTCTATCAAGTGGTGATTCTGCTATTCTCATTACAACTAAGCGTGACCTGATTTATTGTGATCGCCTGGACAATCACTTTGATGCTGATGTATTCATATTTTGTTCTCGTCACAGAGCAGAATCTGCTAAACCTGCCTTGCTCGTTCATAGCACTGGTAATCTCGGAACTGAAGCTCTCTTTGGAGGAAATCCTCAGGAGGTTTCTATTTCTGCACCTGCTTTAGTATCAGTTGCATTAAAACGACTTGTTATAGAAAAACAAGAGCGAAACCTAGATGATTTTGATGTGTCTCTTGAAGTGACTCACCATGGTCCAACATCGATGAAGACACCAATGATTTTTGTTGAACTTGGTAGTTCTGATGAGTATTGGGTGCATAAAGAAGGAGCACGGGCAGTTGCCGCAGCAATAATGGATTGTGTAACAGAACCCCTATCTGAAGAATCCGTGATTGGATTTGGAGGTACTCACTATGCAAGTAAGTTCAATAAACTTGTACTTGAAAAGGGGTATAAAATAGGACACATTGCACCAAAATATGCATTGAATGATTTGACATTAGAAGTTGTTCAACAGATGATTTCAAGGACGACTGGGCAAGTAACCCACGCAATAGTTGATTGGAAAGGAATGAATGCTGAGAATAAAGCACACATTTTCCCAATCCTTGAAGAGGTTGGATTAGAAATTATTCGAGATAAAAATGCTTGAACAATCCTTTTCAACAAGTTGTTTCATTATAATGAATATAACTACACTCCCGAAAGGCTAATTACACGAATATGTAACACCGCTCAATAACGCACTTGTGGCTGGGGATAGAATGGCTGCTGAGGATAACAATCAAGCATTGAAAGAGATTACAGAAAAAGTAGATACTCTCACTAAAGAGTTAGCAAATGTAAGTAAGGAACTTAAAGATGTAAAATCTGCCTTATCGCCAGTTTCAAAGATTGATGATCTTGTTTCCTCTGTCAATGAAATCAAAAAGTTCGACAAGAAACTTGATAGCCTTGCTACATCTGGTGATTCCGAAGTTGCAACCAAGAAAATGGATGAACTAGCTACATCACTGAAAGGATTCGAGGATGATTTCCAATTCCTCAAGGATGCAAAGGAAACCGAGGTTATCATCAAAAAGATAGATGATATCCTATTATCACTCACTGATTCCGATGTTATTGGTAAGAAACTTGATGATCTTCAAGGTTATGTTGCAGGCCTCTCTGGAATTGAAGAGAAGGTACAAGATCTCTCTGGACAATTTACTGAAACAAATGAGATTGTTGGAATCATTGTTCGTCAGCTTGATGACATAGAACGAAAGTACAATATATCTATTGATATACTAAATGAAACTGCTGAATTGGTTTCACAGATTGCTGAGAGCAGTCCTCAAGACCCATCTGCAAAAACAGCTGGTAAGAAGACCCCAAAAACCACTGAAACAAAAGAAGCACCTGATAAAAAGAAACCACCAGTTTCAAAGGCTAGTCTTCCTTCAGCAATTGATGCTCTTATGACCAAACTTCTTCAACTTGTAAATCCCCAGACTGAAGCGACTGTTATGGCTGAATCTCTTGAAGAAATTCGAGATGAACTAACAACAATGATTACAGTTCACACTCCTATTCTGCATAAATTAGGTACAAAGGCTCGAGAATTGAAATCATATCCTCCCACTGCGACATTGAATGAAAATGATATTGCCAGTTTGAACAAGGACATTAAGTCTTGGACAACTAAGTTAAAGGAGATAGCCAAGAGCTCCTAGATCTACTAACACTGCAAATCCCTCATCAATATCTACGATTTTTGGAAATTCAATATAGTTCAGGTAGCATAGGTTTATCTCGGTACTACACAAATGCGCAATCAGATTTGTCTATTCTATTAGAATATCAATAGACAATCAATTGGAGCTCCAAGAATCCAATTCTCTCAAACCATATTTGGAAGGTAGCAGTCATGGAACTTAAGAAACATACAAATCAATTCTCGCGTCGAATACAACTTCTAGATGAAACTGCGGATAAGCAGCTGGCAAAAGAATTGATTGCAATGCATGAGACTAAGTGCAAAGCTTGTCAAGACGACAGGTTGCGTTGTGCAACTCGTCCTGCATGTAAGGACCGCAACTTCCTCAATTCTATGATTGAAATTGGCGTCGCAACTGAAGATCTACCTCAATTTTGCTACAGTCAGAATATTGAGCAAATTCGTCGATTTGTATTAGAGCGAAAGGGTAGACGAATACAAAACCGGAGACTTCCAATAAAGGATCTACTTCAGTTATTGGGTGTAAGTTCAATTAGACACTTTACAACAAAATTCAAGAAAATCTGGTCAAATTTCTCTCAGGAACAAGAAAGAGACGTGATGGTTGTTGCTGGAGATAGTTTACTGTTTCGTTTTGATTTTCATCGTGGTATAGCGACTGTTAACCCATCCAAAGATCGAGTAGATAGTTTCAGTGTATTCCAACTCTACTGTAGATTATTTTCAACGATATATGGACTTACATCTACTGTCAAAGATGTTACCTCCAATTGGTGGATACTCTCAATTACAGTAGAGGGCGCAGATACAGCCGGTATCCGCAGTATACAGAAGAGTAAGCTAGCTAATGCATTCGAAGCAATATACTCCAAGGAAGTAGAAGACAAAGTCCATCTTTATGTAGAGGTTGTCCAGAGCGAAGGGCCCCCCTATTTGATGGCAGAACAACTCCAAGAGCTGTTTGTAAGTGCATCAAAACTTGGCAAATAAGCCAAAGATGGGATACATCCAGTTCAAATAACCAAAATGCGCGGTGGGATGCGTAAATGAGTGACGAAGTAATAACTAAATCGGTGCCAGTTCTCAGGGAGACCCTAGACCTATCAGAGTCTGAGGCAAAAGCAATCGTGCCAATCTTTCTGGGTGGCAACATGACCGCGGGAGGAGTATCTCTTCTTTCAGGAGAAAAACTTTCTACGGTGAAACGGACCCTTACTAGGCTTGTTAAGAAAGGTCTAGTTAAGGAGATTGACGGAATAGTACCTATATACAAAGCAGTATCACCAAGTTTGGCGTTATCTGACCAGCTTAGTGAATTAATCGGCGAAGTTGATGGTCTAACAGGTGATTCTAACAAATTATTCAAATCTCGATTGAAAGAGATTGATGTTGTTGTTAACGCTATTGTGAAATCACAATCAACTACATTAGATGAGATTAGAAAATCACTTTCATCCTATGAAACGCAGATTCTAGATCTTGTTAAAACTCAAGTAGAACAGGTTGCAACCACATCTACAGGTGCTATGACGAGTTTCTCTGAAGAGATAGAACAAATTATGATTGGTATTGACTCCACTTTAGATGATAATCTTAGTCTTAAGATGAGCGAGCTACAAACCGAAATCGAAAAGGCTCAGATTGCATTAGATAAAGACCTGAAGAAGATGGTACGCGAATTTGATAGGTGGATAAAACTAGAACGAAAGGGTGCTATCACTTCTGTGTCTGAATTTGAACTCAAATCTAAGAAACTTGTAACGACTGCTAAGAACGCCGTAACGAGAGCACTTACGAAATCAACAGTGTCCATTAAGAAACTTGCTCGCGAGATCTCCGGAACTTTGACTTCCATGGCATCGATTGCGTCTGATGAAGGTCTAGCAGTAATCACTGGAGTTTCTACTGAAATCGCTCAGTTTCTCAATGATCTTGATGGAGAACTTGGTAAAGCGTATCTTACTGGTCAAGAATCGTTGAAAGAAGTTGTCAATGAATCACGAGAGCTTTCAAAAGAATACGGAGAGTTTGCTAAGACCCGAATTAATGTGGCAGTGGAAATTACTGACTCTGTCGGCGATGTTGTAGGTGAATGGAAGAATGAAGTTGGCGGATTTATGGACGTTGCATCCCAGTCTATTACTTCGCAATTAGATCAAGTATCTACAACGGGCTCTAATTATTTAGCAGTGGTCAAGAATTCACTCACATCGCATATGGATCGTGTTAATGAATCGTTAAACGATGAATATGTTTCGCTCATGACAATGGCAACATCTCTCGGAACTGAGTGTGAAACCACTCTGGGAGACACTCGTACAATGGTTCTTGAACTCCTTGAAACGCAGAATAAGAAAAAGGTTGCATCATGTGATACAACCGCAAAGAAACTTCACACGGCTCTTGACAAATGGGTTGAATCAACAGTTTCAGATATTGAGGTGAAACTAACAGAAACCTCAGAAGACGTATCAAGCATTTTGAATACAGAAACCTCTGAGCTAAACACGATAGCAATTGCTATGAATAGTCGTTTGAAATCAGCTTTCAATTCTGTTATCAAGTCGACATCCACCAAAAATGATGCGATGTTAACTTCTGTCAAGAAAACTTCTCACGATTTTGAAAGAGACGTTGGAATAGAAATTGATGAACTGATTGCAAACTTCACAACGGCATCTGAGAAACAAGTTCGTGAATCGAAAGAGCTCTATGAAGGTCTTCGTGATAGATTGGACAATAGAATGACCAAGAGTGTTTCAACAATAAACACCCAAGCT
>JAUWOU010000011.1 GCA_030612005.1 Candidatus Thorarchaeota archaeon
AGAAATTTACTTACGGAATATGAAACGTGGTCGAGCCTTAGTTTCTATTCCCAATTCTGAAACCTTTGAGATTGCAACGAAACCGTTTGTTGACAAATTTATTCTAGATGATAAAGAAACAAAGCATGAATTAGAAGATGAAACGCTTCCTGAGATGGAATCAGTTTTAGTGCAGGATGCAATTTCCATTAAAGAAGATGATAATGAACCAAAAGAGAAACAAATTCCTGAAACAGAGGTGCAGACTGTCGTTTTTGATAGAGTTGGACGCTTTGGAAATCACGTTGTTGCATTTTTAGCTTCAGCAGAAATATCAACAGAACAAGAAATCCGGGAGTTATTAACTTCACTTGATCCAACTGTAATGGATGATGATATTTCAGAAGTCATAAGAGATTTAGTCACGTTGGGCACTATTGAACGTGAAGCACTATCCTTGGTTCCTGGTGGCTTTGTCTTTACACTTCCTGATAATGGATTAGAAGCCATTCGAAAGGTCATTGTAGAATATATTTCCGATAAATTAGGTATAGAACAGGATGAAACTACAAAGAAGAAACAACCAGATTGGCCCGACATGATTATCGAAGAAAAGGCTATTGTTATTCTACCTCAGCATCTAAGAGCTTCATCAATGGAAACAACCATGACTAAAATTCGTCATTATATGGAAATGCTCAATAATGGGATTAGTGAATTATTTGTTGTTGTTAGAGGAAGTGTTGCAGCTGCTAAACTCCGAGAACTATTAGATAAATTTGAAGAGTTTGATGCAGTACGTGTTGTTTCTGCCTTCCCAAGCTCATTGGATTCAATGATTGAAAATCTGAATCGAAGAATCATTCAAAATAAGAGTCCTGATGATGTAGATGAAGATATGGGCCTTATTAGTGCAATGCATGAAATAGGTCCTGCAACAAGCAGAGCAATCCAGATACGATTATGGTTTGGCCTAATTCAGGATTTTGTAGATTTATCAAATGGTCAGATAAAGTGGGAAGTGCTTCTTGACTTCATTGAAACTACTGCGCTACAATCTCATAAAGGTAGATCAGCTCCTCTAACTGTTGAAGAGGGAAGAAGAGCTTTGACAGAGCTTCTGGCAGATGAGGTATTGATTGCTTTACGATCTAATACAGAAAGTAAAGTCATTGAAATGGAGCACGGTTTGTGGATAGTTAACTCATCAATATTAAAGAGATTAAAAGAAGCAGCAACGCAAATCATAGAGATTGAGCTTAAGAAACATCACACAAAGGTTTCTCGTAATCATGGATATTATGACCTCTGTGCAAACAATACGTCATATGTGATTTTTCCGAATCAGCAGCAGCTGAGTACTTTATTGAATCTGCATAGTGATATAGCTTGTAGGACATGTAAATCATCAAAGGTTGTATGTATTCTCACAGCTTCAGAATATCTTGAAGATAGCGTAGTTACTCCTGAAAACCTGATTATTAGGACAATGGATGATAATGTTTCTGCTCTTGTGACTTAGGTAAATTGGATTCTGGTGCATATTACAGAATTGTTCTCAAGTAGTGCGGTTAAACGACCGGCAACAAGTAAATTGAAGATTACAATATCTACATTTTGACTTGCTAGATTTAGAAGCTCGGTAATTTTCTTAGTCATTCCTCCAGTTACATCAGTACTGGAAGATGGTCCTGTTAGTGAAAGTATCATATTTTTGTTTGAATTGTTAATGAGAGGAATGTATTTTGCATTTGGATTCACTGCTGGGTTATCATCCATAACACCATCTACATTTGTGCCAATGAAAACAGCTTTAGGACTAAGCTGTTCCGCAAGATATTTTGCAATTGTATCACCACTTAGAATAGATGCGGATTTTGTTTCATCAATACATACATCCCCATGAATAATCACAGTGGTACCTGCGTTCAATGTTTCTTCGATTATCTTTGTTGGAAAGTGATCTATCAAATTATCGCGTAGTGTTACAAACATGAAAGGGGAAATCACTACTCCGGGAATCCCTTGGGCGCTCAACTCATTTTCTACTTTTGATGCAAGAAGAGACATATTATGACGAATTTCTGGAATTCCTGCGAGTAGTTGCGTGGGTGAGGTATCAGGATTTCCAAAACCATGTTTATGAGCCGCTTGATGGCCATGTGCACCACCACCGAGAACTACTATCAACTCGCCATTATGGATCGCGAGCTCTTTCGCGATACGACTAAGATGTTTCTCGTTAACTGCTGGAGGTGACAATTCTTTGTGAGTAATCACAGAACCTCCTAATTTAACAATCACTAGATTCTCCAATTGTAACACATTTTATCATGAGTGAGTGTCACTCTTATGGACGTTACCATTTCATGGCGTATATTTCATTCACAAGACAAGCTTTTTATCCGATTCATTTTCCGTAGCCCTTGGACACCTCTAAAGGCAGAGAGTGATTAATACATGACTCAAAGAGCACGAATTCGATTATCAAGTACGAGTACAGAACATCTAGATGGAGTCTGTAATCAAATTAAGAGAATTACTCGAAAGACCGGTGTCCGAATGGCAGGCCCAATACCACTACCTACTCGTAGGATGGTAATTCCCACACGAAAGACTCCTTGCGGTCAGGGATCTGCTTCTTGGGATAAATGGGAAATGCGTGTTCATAAAAGACTCATTGATATTGATGCTGATGAGAGAGCAATTCGTCAGATTATGCGTGTAAGAATTCCTGATTCAGTATATATCGAGATTGAACTAACTGGATAAACTAGTGCGTTTATATCCTGATACAAAGCCTTTTTGCACCATTGTGCAAGTCTTACATATTCACCTCTGAGGAATTCAGCTTATGTGTGGTATTATCGGTGTAGTTCAAAAGCGTGGTGATGTTGCTCCATTCATACATCAGGCACTCAAACGACTTGAGTATAGAGGCTATGATTCTGTTGGAGTAACAACGATTAAACAGCACAAATTGTACATTAAGAAAGACAAGGGGAAAGTCGAAGAGGTTCATAGAAAACTTGACCTTGATGAGATGTCTGGATCTATAGGCATTGGTCACACACGTTGGGCAACCCATGGAGTACCATCCATGTTGAATTCACATCCTCACTTTGATTGTAATAATGAAATTGCCGTTGTTCATAATGGTGTAATTGAAAATTTCATGGAACTTCGAAAGGAACTTAGTGCAAAGGGTCACAAGTTTAAGTCCGAAACTGATACCGAAATAATTCCCCATTTGCTCGAAGATTATATGAAAAATGGTATGGATTTAGTAGAAGCAGTCAAGGAAGTAACAAAACGAATTGAAGGAACTTATGCAATTGTTGTAATGAGTACAAAGGAAAATGAGGACAAAATTGTATGTACTCGCGATGGAAACCCATTAGTTATTGGCAGAAAGAAAGATGTTTCGTATGTATCCTCTGATATCCCAGCATTTTTACCCATGACAAATGATATGATTCTTCTTCTTGATGGAGAGATTGCGTGTCTGACTAGTGATGAAATAAGAATAGAAAGTTTGTCAGATGGGAGTGAGATTAAACGGGACAGTATTGAGATTAGCTGGACTGCAGATCAAGCACAGAAGAGTGGTTATCCACATTTTATGCTTAAAGAAATACATGAACAGCCAGATGCTATTAGAAACACATTACGACTCAAAGGTGATATGATCAAACAGGCTGCAAAGATAATCCATTCATCTGATAGGGTCTTTATGTTGGCCATGGGTACTTCTGGTCATTCAGCTTTAGCTGGCCGACACATGTTTGCATCAATTGCTGGAGTACTTCCAACATTCGAGCTCGCCAGTGATTTCTCAGACACAGTATATGGAGCTTTGACTGATAGGGATTGTATCATAGCAATTACTCAATCTGGAGAAACTACTGATACTATTACTGCTGTTAAGTATGCAAAGGAACGGGGAGTCAAAATAGTTGCAATATCAAATGTTGTAGGAAGCTCGATTACACGTCTTGCAGATCTTACGATTTTGACACAAGCAGGACCAGAAATTGGAGTAGCTGCCACAAAGACCTTCATGGTCCAGCTTACTTCCCTTGCTTTGATTGCACTAGCTCTTGGAGAACTAACAGGTTTCACAGATTTGAAAAGTATTGAAAATAAACGAAAATGTTTGGAGAAGATACCTGAAATTGTATCTGAAACTATTTCAAGAAATGAAGAATTATCAAGGAGACTTGCTGGTGAGCTCTATGATAAAACAAGTCTTCTTTTCTTAGGTAGGGGTGTATCAATTGCAACTGCAGAAGAAGCTGCATTGAAATTGAAAGAGATTGCTTACAATCATGCCGAGGCGTACTCTGCAGGTGAATCAAAACATGGACCAATTGCACTTGTTGAAGATGGATTTCCTGTAATTTTTATTGCACCAAACGATGAAACTCGAAGTAGAATGATTGGGAATATCATGGAGATGAAAGCACGAGGAGCGTCTGTAGTTTCCGTAATTCTCAAAGACGACACTGAATTAGAAAGTCTCTCAAAATTCGTGTTCCCAATACCCGAAGATATTGAACCAGAGTTCTCAACAATGGTGTTTATTGTACCTCTTCAGCTATTTAGCTATTATATGGCATTAAGAAAAGGGTATGATCCAGATATGCCTCGCAATCTTGCAAAGTCAGTCACTGTTCTTTGAGGACTTTAAATCATCAATGTACGACTATTGTATGAGGAAAAGTGTATGTTCTTCCAGATTCTAAGCCCACTTGTAGACTTTACAAACTTAATCGCAGGATATTTTGCTGAGATTTGGGATTTTCTAATCTTTGTTGGGAATATTTCGTCATTCGTTGTTGTTTTAATAGGTGCGATTCTGTGGTTCACTGAAGTGAATCAAAAAAGAGGTAAGGGGTTAGTGTTCAGTGGAATACTACTAGCAATCACTATTCAGTACTTTGTATTCTTTCCCCCAAGTTTTGCATTAGCATAATAATCACAGCAATTGTTTAGAGATTGTAATAAGAGTGTCAGCAAGCCTATCAATATCACTAATTGAATTGTATGCATGAATTGATGCTTGAATGAGACCGTCATCTGTTAGTGATTGAATCAATGGATGTGCACAAACAAGTCCACTTCTTACTGCAATATTGGATTCATCCAAGAATAGTGCAATATCATGGCAACCTACCTCAGAGGGGTTTCCAAGATTGAAACCAAAAATAGTATTTTTGTCACTTGGATTTCCATAAAGTGTCAGATTGGCTATCTCCATTAACCGTTTCTTCATATATCTAGATAAATCTACGATATGATGTGATAGACCCTTTGTGTGAAGATCAGTGAGATATTCGATTGAAGATCCAAGTCCTGCAATTGCTGGAACATTGATATACCCTGATTCGAATTTGTCTGGTTGAAAAGCAGTTTCATATGTGGTGTTTGTTACATCAGAAACAGAAAATCCTCCCAAGATTCCTGGTATATGATTGTCCTCTGTTGTCGGAGATATCCATTGGATAGCTAAACCTGGAGGCGCCATGAGACCGATATTTGCAGAAAAGATAAGAACATCACACCCAAGAGTAATTGGAGACTCTTGTATCAATCCCATTGATCTTGTTGCATCTGTTAATAGTATTGCATCATGTTCATGAACTATATCTGCAACTTCAGGTATTGGATTCATAGTTCCAATTCCTGGGAGAATATGCCCAATAGCAACAAATCCTGTTTTGTCATCTATTGATTGTTCTAGTGATTCTAAAGATATGGAACCATCACTATCAATTGGTATTGTTGTGACATCAAGACCTAGAATTTCAGCAGCTCTTAATATTGAAACAAATACCGAGTTTTCTTCATTTTGGGAGATAATGACTTTCTCTTTCTTTTTTTGTTTCCAATCATATCCGAACAATAGTGACGCAATAGCAGAGGGTATTGATTTTTGGAAAGAAAGTGAAGATGGTTCACTCTCAAGGAATGTTGCTAAGGATTTTCGAGTATCCTCAACAATACTACTACCTTTCACTGCGAATTTGTGTGCTCCACGGCGAGTAGAAACAATTATGTTATCAAGAAAATTCGTTGTTGTTTTCACAGAAACTTTGGGTACTAATGTAGTACTTGCTGAATCAAAAAATGCAAGATTGGGATTCTGTTCATAAATACCAAAGTCCGATTTGATGTCTAACCAATCTGTCATTATACCGTTGTTGCAGGATAAACTGCTTTAATACCATACTATATTCTAGTCAGTTGATAAGAATGGAAGAAAAACTTGTAGAAGGGTACTTTGTCAAAACCTCGGATAATCTGATATTTGAAGTAAAAGGAGTGGTACATCCCCATGATCGAATTATTGCCTATGTAAGGTATGTACCAAATTTAGATTCACCAGGTTCAGATTCAAGTTTTAGGAAGATTTACAATCTTCACGAGAGAGAGGAATATCTCAGTAATGGGTTCTTAGGGTATTTGTGGTTCAGCAAGACTCATGGTAGGGTTTTACAAGCAGTTCCACACAAAAAGATAGTACGGGTACTTAATCCCATTGAACATATGAATCAGATTCGAAATGATAAGAGTGCACTTTCCATAGCAACAACTAATCTAGTTGAGTTGTTACTTGATAATACTAGAATAGATAGAACGGAAATAGGTGTTACTGGATCCCAACTTGTAGGTGTCGCAACAGAAACATCAGATATTGACCTAGTTGTATATGGTGAATCTACTTGTAGAAAATTTTACAATAAACTAAGAAAGAATTTTGACAAGATTTCAAGGTTAGAGCGTTATGAGGGAGAACTTCTAGATGCTCATGTCTTATTTAGATGGGGTAGTTTAACCGAGCATCGAGAACTCCTTCATAGGATTGAGAGTACAAAAATTTTGCAAGGTGTATTTGAATCACATCAATTCTTCATTAGATTAGTCAAACGTCCTCAAGATGTTGAAGAGATTTTTGGACAAATCATGACTGAGAATTTGAAAACTAGGGAAGTTCATTGTTCAGTAATTAAAGATCGAAACTCAATTTTTACTCCATGTACATATCAAGTGGAATCATTAAATCTTCCGAAGCTTAAACAACTTGTCAGCTATCGGGGACGATTCACAGAACAAGTTTCAAGTGGCATGTCTGTGAAATCTAGGGGTAGGCTTGAGAACGTAATTGATAGTAGTACAGGTGAAAACTATCAGCAACTAGTTCTGGGAGAGAATCCATCTGATTATCTGATTCCAATATGAGTTCACAAGCTTGTTTCTCATAAACACAAATTCACACAATTTTATTGTGAATGGCGCCATAATTGTGAATACTCTGAGAAAAACAGCCTTTTGCTTGCTTCTTGAAGAAAAATTGGCTTCGATATATCTTCTTATCCTTGTGAATAGACACACCCCTCCGTTTCCAGTGGAACTGAGTAAGCGGACATATGAAATGCTTACTACCTCATTCACACACTACATAAAACAGTGAATAGTGAACAGGCTGGAGAAATATCTTATTTTTGTGATTAAAGGCCTCATAATCCTTTTTTATTCATTAGAAGGCAATAAAGGACGTGAGCACACGAAAAACGAGGGGGACGTGTTCTATATCTGTGCAGACGTCCTATGTAGCTCTTATCTACGTATATTCAATTCACATACTCACACTTATTTGGATAATGATACTATCTTGATGTGAATAAGATAGTTAGTGATAGGTGAAAAATATGAACGATGGAGAACGAACAAATTATGTCTATGAATTCACATATAGTTCAGCTCCAGGGCTTCGTGAGATTTTCCAGTGTAAGTATGTGAGCCCTAGTGAGGCACTTACCAGATTCAAAAAGATCCTATCATTGACAGAATCGCCCTTTGATTTCAAGATTCATGTATCAGATGCAACGATGGGAGAAGAATCAAGTTTTCAAGTCAAGGGTGGTAGTATAGAAGAGATGTTTGCCAAGTTTAAGGTATTCCTCGAAACAAGTACAGGTTGCACCTTTGAAGAAGTTATTGAAACTTCAGAAGTAGGTTTTGATGAAACTCGATTAGAATCCATGAGTAACTATGAGAAGATGCAAGTAATCATATATGCATCCTTCAAGCATGGGAAATTCTCTTCGCTTGATGTTGCAGAAATTTATGAAGATTCATTTAGTGAAAATCTTCCAAAGAGTACAGCTTCTACCTATCTTGCACGAATGTGGAATAATAATAAAGGACACCTTGAACGTTATGGAAATAGATCAGGGTATACATACCGTCTCAAAACAGAGATAAAACAAGTTTTGAGAGAAACAGAAAGAGCAGAAGAGCTCTTAGCAGCTATTCAGATGCAAGTCAGGGATTAGCTGGATACTCTTCTGCATACAAATTTTCCTGTACTAATGGTATTACAAGTCGGAAGTGTGTTCTTCAAGAGAAATATTCAGTGTAGCAAGTTCTTCTAAAATCGGATTATAAATCTCAGGAATGATCGGACGATGAACACCGGTGAGGTTGATTCGACCTTCGAGTATCATCCTGCTTGCGATGGCAACAGGAAGTGCAACTGTTCTTGACATGGAACTATCTCCATTGGGTATACCATAATCAATCATTGTTGATGTTATCTTCTGTTTCTTGTCAGGATATTCAGCAATGAACTCGTGGTGCATAATGAGCATGTCACGCTCTCCAGGTGCATAGTTCATTTTCTCCTCGAAGAGAGTGCATAGCGCATCAAGTCGTGTGTTTACTTTGGAATCTATCTCTCTTTCATCAAATAATCCGAGCCATTCAAAACGTGAAATAACCATGTTGTTTACATCGATATTACAGAACTTTGCAACTGCGTCTTTGAGATCACCTTCTCCAGCTGATGTTAGGTCCCTCATTACGTCAGCATAAGTCATACCACTTAGAGACCGCTCTTCAATATCGAGCAGACCTAAATCTGCAATCTTATCGAGAGTTTCACACCAACCTGTATTCCTGAAGGTTCCTCTAAGCATTGTTTTGGTTTCTGAAATGTTGTAGATGTCGATGTATGACATACTATCTCGGTTCGGATAACCCTCGAATGTACCCATTCCTGGAACTTCCATAGGTTCACAGTTCTGAAACAAATCAGCTCCTGGAATTTTAACCTCTTTTCCATCACGTAGAAAGTGTGCATCATTTCTTCCAGCAAGTAATACTCCTCGAGGACTCCAAGAGAGTTTGTATCCATAGGGGTTATTATTCGCATCAGGTGAAGGAAGACCGCCTGTGAAAGATGTGAAACTAACAATTTTGCCATTGTTGTTATGCACATGGTCGATTATCTGCATAGCACTCATATGATCGATGCCAGGATCAACTCCACACTCATTCAAGAGTATGACTCCTGCATTCTTTGCTTCATTTTCTAATGCTTTCATCTCGTCTGAAATGTATGATGTGGTACAGAATGACTTCTTGTGTTTGATTGCGACTTTAGCAGCCTTGACATGGAATGTGTAAGGAAGTAAAGAACAAACAAGATTAACTTTGGTGGTTAAGTTTTCAAGAAGCTTATCGTCTGTGGCTATATTGAAAGCAACAGCTTCAGCATTCGCACAGCCTTCTATCAATTTTTCAGCTTTACTTTTGGTCCTACTGGCAACCACTACATGGAAGCCATGTTCACTAAGATAATGGATAAACGGACGGGCTACAAGCCCGGCGCCCAAACATAGCACTTTCTTCATCGTTAATGTCTCCCTATTTCAAGTATTGATTGAGATATTCGTAATTCTTTGTTAGTTCGCCTCGATATACAATGATAGCATCTTTGATTTCCCTGGGTAAGTCTAATTCTTCGAAAGATGCTTTGAAATCTGCCTTGGCAAGTGCAGGTACGAAATCGAGTAAGGTTTCGCTAAATGAAGCAGATGCTTCACGTGGAAGTTCACATGGTAGATTATCGACAGCCATGATTACTGGGCCATCGCCTTTTACACCGAGTTCAGCTCGATCTTCGTTGATGAGATAGACAAATGCTGGGTCAGCAGGAGTTGTACAATCGAGTGTGAACTCAATGGCACCACCTACATCACAAGATATGTCACCTATTGCACGCAGTTTACGGGATTCTTCTTTCCAGTGTTCACGAATGAACTCCTTTGATATTAGTCGAGGATATTTCTTCGTCCAGTAAATACAGTTCATAATGACTGTAAGATACTGAACATAATTATGAAACACACCGTTGTAACCTTCCTTTCCTGTTTTGTAGTAGTCCTGTAGTTCAAACTTGCTTGACGAGTTTCTAGGTTCTACCATATCTTCCTCTTTGAAGACACATTTGTACAACAAGTTACATTTTGGTTCCAGATTTTGAAGATTTTCTGGTTCAACTACTTCATGGGGTAGCAAATCAAAGAGCTCTTGAGCTCCTTTCGATACATTACCATATCCTGCAAAACCTACGATAAATGGTGAAAGTTCTTCAGGAATTCCTTGATCTTGTATTCGTTTTCCAAGGAGCTTGAATTCTTCTTTCACAGCTTCAAGTCCCTTGAGTTCAAGTGTTGTCCGCATTCCATTGAATGGATTGGGTTGAATACCTTCAACTTCTAAACGATCACCTAGAACGCGAAATGTATCTGATATCCCAGCCATTCCTGCCCAATTACCAAAGAAAATCAAGCGCCGCCCCTTATCATCTACTACTCGTTCATAGTCAACTAATGTAGATCCAGTTTCCATTATGTGTCTAAGCATGGGCATATTGTATTTCTGACCCTTGATTGTATGACTGAAAAAGAAATAGACCACATCTTTTTCAAAGAAATCCATTGGCATCTCTTTGATACCGAGGACTACTGGGACTCCACTTCCCTTCAGTGTGCTGGCTGTTGCACCAACACTTTCGAATTCTTCTTCTTTGAATGCACGTTGATTGCTGGATTCAATTACAAATTCAATGCCATGTTTATCGGATAGTAATTTCACATGTTCAGGTATGAGTGCAATTCTCGTTTCAAACGCTTTTTCTTCCTTTCGTAGACCAATGCGATTCAACTAATTTTCCTCCGATTCCCCAAATAGAAGTGATAGTGTACTGAGAGCGAGGCCAAGACTCCTACGCTTTAACCTTTCCGTTCTGTCGGCCACATATGTATTGATTGTATTACACAACTTGAAATCTCGGAACATGTGTTCTTTGATTGGTGTCTGGATAATGTCTTCGTATCTCTACCTATATGATTGTAAAGAAGCAAGACGTAGTAACGCACGTCGCGTGGCCTTTACCAAAGAACTCTATGGGTATACTTACTCCTGGAAAACAAAATCAGGAATCAAGGAGAAAAGAAAACCAGGTCTCCTAGATGAGTGTATGGGATCTGAAGCTGTTGCAGATTCAGCTATTCTAGTACCAGAAGATTCACGAGTGTTGTTCGAAAGTCTTTTTTTAATATACAAAGATATTCTCAGTCTTAGGGTGTATGAGATTGTTAAGGAGATTTAGTAAAAGTATCACCCAAAAGAATTGGAACACGTGTTCTAGTTACTATTATCCCAACATGAATGCAAATATGCTCCTGGTACTATCTGGATAACACCCCTTCATTTCCACTGCAAAAAAGTAAAAATGTAGTAATTTCGAGCGATCTATAATGTATGATAAAAATGGAGATAAATACTAGCTACTAAAACAGCTATTTATACTTACCGCTATCGATTCTAATAGACGGTTTATTGATATTCTCTAGTGGAAACAAAGGGGTCTGATGGGTCTTGGAACACGTGTTCTAGTAGTTTGAGAGGGTAATACATGTAATACTTTTGTGACAGAAGTTGGAACACGTGTTCGAAGTAGTAATCTCACTCATTTTCATTACCGCAAGACTGATACACCATCTATAATGCTCCTCGGCTACGCTAGAACAAGGAGGATCTGTGATTGGCTAAACCTCTAGAATTACTTGAAGACACTCCAGGAAAGAAAGTACTCTTGCTCGCAAACGAAGCTATTGCTCGAGGAGTACTAGAGGCTGGAGTCAGGTTGGTTGCACTCTATCCTGGCACACCTAGTAGTGAAATCGGGAACAATCTTACATTCATGGCGCCAAAGATTCCAAATTTCTACTTTGAATTCAGTACAAATGAAAAGGTTTCACTCGAAGTAGCTGGTGCTGCAGCAGTCGCCGGTGTTCGATCAATGATGGTCTGTAAAGGGCCGGGTCTCAATGTTGCTGCGGATCCATTCTTCTCTCTTGCATATGTTGGAGTTCGTGCAGGAATGGTCATTGTTGTTGCAGATGATCCCAGTATGTGGAGCTCACAAAATGAGAACGACAGTAGATACTATGCACTGATGGGTAATATGCCTATGATGGAACCTAGCGATCCTATAGAAGCTAAGTCAATGTTGCTTGAGGCATATGATTTCTCAGAGCAATTCGAGTTACCAGTTCTATTCAGAACGACAACACGAGTTAATCATACTAGAGCACCTATTGAATTTGGACCAATACCAACTCTTCCCGATAAGGTAGTATTTGAAAAAGATCCTTTCAGATTTGTTCCAATACCAGCCGTGGCCCGAGTTCAACATCCATGGTTACTTGATCAGATTGAGAAAGCCCGTGAGGTTTCAGAAACCAGTCCATTGAACTTCACCGAGGGTGAAGGAGACCTAGGAATCATAACTAGCGGAGTATCGTACAATTATGTGAAAGAATCTCTTCTAGAGATGAACCTCTCAGCAGAGATTTTGAAACTAGGAATCACACATCCAATCCCAGAGAAGAAAATAATCGAGTTTATGAAACACCATAAGAGAGTCGTGATAGTTGAAGAACTTGAACCGTTTCTTGAAACACACACTAGACGCCTAGCTCAACTGGAAAAAATCACAGTGGAAATCCTAGGTAAGGAGCAGGGACTCTTCTCTCGTTGTGGTGAATACAGCCCACGAATCGTTACAGAAGCATTATGCAAGGTTCAAGATTGTAATACACCTATTAACTGGGAAGATATCGATAAGAGATCTGATACAGTACTAGACTTACCACCAAGACCTCCTCTATTATGCGCGGGTTGTCCACATCGTGCATCATACTATGCCATTCGTGCAGCGACACGCGGGAAAGCTATCTATCCAACAGATATTGGATGTTATACTCTAAGTATAGCTCCACCTCTTGAAACTGCAGACATTCTCTTTGATATGGGTTCTTCAATAACTACAGCTTGTGGACTCGCAGAAGTTACTGATCAAGATGTTGTTGCTTCAATCGGTGATGGTACCTTTTTCGCATCCGGACTTCCAGGTATAGTCAATGCAGTCTATAATCAACATCGAATCTGTTTGGTAATACTGGATAATCGAACAACAGCAATGACAGGTCATCAACCTCATCCTGGAACTGGAATTACAGGAATGCGCAAAGAAGTTCCACCACTCGATATTGAAGAGGTATGCAAGGGTCTCGGCGTCAAATATGTCAAGACAATAAATCCTTTCGAATCAATGGCAGGTCTTGTTGGTGAAGTAAGAGAGATGGTCAAATGGGCAAGGGAGAATCATAGTCCTGCAGTATTGGTTTCTAAGGAAGCATGTGCCCTGCTAACAGCAGCTGACCGCCGACGTGCAGGTGAAACACCACCAAAATATTACGTTGACGAGGAAGAATGTACTGCTTGCAAACGTTGTCTCAATCGACTATCTTGTCCAGCTATGTACATGGATCCAGAAACAGAGAAAGCTGTAATTGATAAAGCACAATGTAATCTCTGCGGAACTTGTGTTTCTGTTTGTCCACAGGGAGCAATTAAGAGGGAGGCTGAATAGATGTCTAGTAATACTAGTAATACAGTAAACATTGCTATATCAGGAGTAGGTGGACAGGGAGTTCTTACACTTGCTGAGCTTCTCGCTAAGGCCGCCTTGAATGAAGGACTGAATGTGAGAGTTGGAGAAATTCATGGAATGGCCCAGAGAGGTGGTCATGTAGTCTGCACGGTTAGAATTGGTGACGATGCAAAAGGACCAATCATCGATGCTGGTGCAGCAGATCTTCTTGTAGGCTTTGAACCTGTTGAAACATTAAGAGAAATTCATCTTATCAAGAAGGGTGGTTATGTACTAATGAGCTCAAATGTTCAATATCCTGTTGCTGTGTCTATGGGAAAAGCTGAGTATCCAGATCATAAGGAGATTTTGGCATCCATCAAGAAATTCACAGACAAAATCATTGAGATAAACGCACAAGAAATTGCAATAGAAGCAGGAAGTCCACGAGCTCTGAACATGGTGATGTTTGGTGGAATAATTGGAACCGACCTTGTACCAATTAGTAAGGATTCAGCAATGCAAGCTATCCGTGAAGCTTTTCCGAAAAAGTTTGAGAAAACTAATACCACAGCTGCTGAAATTGGATTAGAAAGAGTGAGAAATAGTATATAATAATCGTATTATTTGTATTACTACTATTCCTCAGTTAGTCTTGCCAAAGCTGTTGCAACTTGACCAACTGAGATTCCACCATCACCAGGTGGAACTAACGAATGAAGAATGGGCATGAGTTTGTGCTTTCGAACTTGATCAGCAACAGCTTTTGTAATAATCCGATTGACTGCTACTCCTCCTGAAAATCCAACGTGAAGTATCCCTTCGTCTTGAGCAACTTCACATGCAATCTCTGCCAAACTTTGACCGATTGACCATTGAGCAGCATATGCTAACTCTGAGCGACTCATTCCCTTATCTCTAAGTTCTATTATCTGTAATAGTAACTGAGTTGTATCTAAAATAGTACCATAATCAGATTTGACGAACTCAGTCTTGAGTTGGAAATCAGATTTCCGAGCTACTGCTTCCAGTTTCATTGGACATTCACCATCATACGAATTTTGAGTGCAGATTCCCAATGCGACTGCAATAGCGTCAAGAACTCTACCAGTACTTGAACTCTTTACAGTATTTATTTTTCTTTCACTCGCTCTCACAAGAATCTCTAACATGTCCATTGTAACTTTCTGACCTGATGATACTTCAGCAGAGCCTAGGATTTGGAGAACCTTTTCATTCCCTATCTCATTACCCACTATTCCAAGGAAAGCTCTTGACGAGTAAACAGCAGATAGATCACCACCAGTATAATCCTGTATCATCAATCCACCCTTGCGCTCATAGTTTTTGAAGCCTCCAACAAGAATCTCACCACCCCAAGCGTTCCCATCCTCCCCGTGTCCATATCCATCTGCTGTAATACAAACAATACGATTGTCAATTGGTATCAAACTATCTACCATCAGAGACGATAGATGCGCATGATGATGATGCACACGAAAGAGGGGAATATCACTTTCAGAAGATATTCGTTCTGCCAAATTAGTGCTCAGAAATTCGGGATGTGAATCACAAGCAACTCCATCAATTTTTGAAATACCCAAGAGATGTTTCATATGATCGATAGCTTGTGTTAGAAATTCAATATTCTCTACTTGATCAGTATCGCCTATGTACTGAGTCATGTACACTCGACCAGATTTTGATAGGGCTCCTGTTACTTTCTCTTCTGGACCTACACCCAACACTTTGATTGATTTCCATGGTCCATTGAATACAAGTGGTTCTGGAACATATCCTCTTGCGCGTCTAATGAAGACTGGATTTTCCTTATCTGTAAGTTTCACAACAGAATCATCTGCACGTTGGTGAATCTTTCTATTGTGAACCAAGAAATAATCAACAGTATTACCCAGTTCTTTCATGATAGTTCCTGGATCAATATACATAGGTATTCCAGTTGGATTGGCACTCGTCATTACTAATGCAGGTCCATTAGAATACTTGAAGAGAAGATGATGCATTGGTGAGTAGGGTAACATAACACCTATACTATCGAGACCTGGGGCAATCAAATCAAGAACAGAGTCTTGTATTAATGGTAATACATTAGAATCAAGGGTTTTTCTAGGTGCTAATACAATAGGTCTACGCCAGGATGTGAGTATCCGTTCTTCGAGCTGGTTGATGTCAACAAGATTCTTGATCACATCCAAATCTCTCACCATTAGCGCAAAGGGCCGCTGAAATCTATTCTTTCTCTTCCGTAGCATTTCTATGGGTTTTGAATCACTTGTCTTGGTGGCAATGTGCGTTCCGCCAATTCCTTGAAGAGCAACAACAGCGCCGTTATCAATTAAGCCAGCAATGACTTCTATCGGATTATCATCTGAGACCTTTTTTCCATTCTTGCCCACAACACGATATTTTGGACCACACATATCACATGCTGTGGTCTGTGCATGATAGCGTCTATCCATTGGATCTGTATAACCTGTATTACAAGTAACACATAATGGAAAATCATCCATTGTAGTATTAGGCCTATCATATGGAAGATCCGTTATGGTAGAGTATCTTGGTCCACAGGCGGCACATGATGTGAATCCATAATGGAACCATCCAGATTTGGGATTGAACAAGTCTGTTACACAATCATTACATATTGCGATATCCGGGGGCAAAACTGGAATTGCATCATCATTACGTACGGTAGATGACTTATGGATCAGAAAATCCGAAAAGGTACCTTCTGCAGGCGCCCATTCGATATCAAGTGTATCTATCCGTGATATTGAAGGCAAATCGTTCTTGACACTATTGATTAGTTCTTGGATTTGTTTTTCTGTACCTTCAACTACTATCTCAACACCTGCATCTCCAAGATTGAGTACATATCCAACTAATGATAGAAGCTTGGCAACGCGATAGACAAAAGGTCTGAATCCAACTCCTTGGACAATCCCAGTCACATGGATTACCGCTTTTCTCTTCACAATCTTGGGCTCCTCTAAATGTTGGGAATTGTTATGTTAATATTAATCCAGTGAAGTGGCAATTATATGTCCTCTTAAGGACAGGTAAGAGATAATCATTGAACAGTCTTGACAAACAGTACACATACCAAATCAATAGTCCGAGAACCGGAAGCAACTGCATCAGTTTTAGATTCAATTCCTGACTGTTTGAAAGATACACTCCTTAAATCATCAACACCTGAGGGAAAGGGAAGAAAATCTGTTTTGATATCTAGTAACAATCTTGCTAATCGTTTCATCCTATCAAGATGGGGGATTCGTCCATCACAGAGGAGACGATACAAGAATCTCTTTGCATCTATTCGGAAGCACTGCCGAGTACTGTTTAACCATTATCTTCTAAGAGGAAGAATAGAATGGATCAATATTTCTGGGAAGCATCTCTTTGGTGTTTACAAATTTGATGAAGTCCGTGGGAACCTTATCTTAGGGTTTGTAGTAATGACCCCTGAATCAGAATGGACTCTATCAAATCGTTAATTTTTTTCATTATACTCAATTGTAATACAGGTATCATAATAGAACATAAGACGATACTTATTACTATATGAACTCCGTATACAAAACTGTATCCGCACAGGAAGACAGAACGAAGCAAGAATCAAACCCCCCTCTAAGCCTTCTAAAGGGTATTTTAAGGCAATTCTGAGAATTGTGCGTATAATTCAATGGAGACCATACTATGGGTGAGAAATCCAACAACCAACGCGATAGAAAAAAAATCAAGAATCTCGCATCTGGAACTAAGCAAGTATTGAAAGAACCAATACTCAAGAAACTCCAAGAAGGATCAACTTTGAGCCCAGCTCAACTTGAAACACTTTTGATTGACCTTGTCGTTGAAGATAGCTATGGTTCCCATATCACCTATGAAGATAAAGCATCATACCGTTCCAGAACTGGAAGCAGATCTCGAGGAGTATCAAGAGGTGCTTTCAATAGAACTCTTACACAAGCTCGAACAAATGTCACGCGATGTCTCTATACAATGTTACTTCTTGCATATCTTGGATTATTCGAATCAACAGTGTTTAGACCCTTTGAAGAAGTAGCTGCTCGAATTGGCGACTACAGAAGAATCAGAGACATCCTAGCAGGAAAGGCAGAATTGACTCAAGAAGATCTTGAAAGTGTTGGAGTAACAGAGCGTATAATCATGTCAATTCTAGAAGAGCTTTCCTCATCTTTAGTATTGAAGTCTGAACTTTCACGAAAGAAACCAAATGATGAATGAATCAAGAATCACCTGTATTATTGGTATGCTTACTTGTCAGAACTCTCACTCATATATTATTGAGCAGAAAAAAAAAGAAACTGCGCGAGCGTGTCGTACAAAGAAGCAGAACCGAAACCAGGAATCGTTGTTCAGCACCAGTGCACTCAAGCGGTCATAAATCATCTTGGAGATCTTGAGGAGATAGAGATGACAATGAAGGTACCTGAATCGTCAGTGCGAAAGGCGATTCAATGACATCAGTCTATCTTCTAGTGTTACGACACACTCATCTATATGGTGGAAACAATTGTACATAGTTCTAATCTTAGAACGAGTTTTTTTGATACCGGAGCTTGTGTTTGCGCCAATTCTCTAATAATTGTAATACAAGAAATACAATTAGAATAATCACATAGATTTAATCATATCAATATCAAATCTAGAAAATAGATAGTCTGTGTATCGCATAATTCATGAGAGGTTCTCACTTGGCTAAAGACAAAGATCGTGAATCAATACTTCTTGCAGTTAAGGAACGCGTCAAACAATCTGAAGAATTACAACTCACCCAAATGATAGTTGATGCCATAGGAGAACGAAGATACCGGGACTTGAAAGATTTAATTTCTCAAATAGAACAAGATCGAGGATGGTCCGAAGCACTCAAGCACTTCTCCAAAGCAAGAGAACTTCCATACATACTTCCCATCGGAGCTGGTCCTAGTAAAACCTTGATTGAAGATTTGAAATATCGAGAAACAGTTTTCGCTCTCCTGGAGTGTAATGGATTTGAACCAATTCCTATAACAACAGAAGAAATCCTTTCCAGATTGGAGAATGAAGATTCCCTGATTGATGCTTCAAAATCATTCCATTCAGAGTGTGAGTTATTGGTTATCAAACAGATTGAGTCAGGAGACACTCTATTCTTTAATCAAGTACATCTTGATAGTTCCATTTCAATAGATGTAGTAAAATTACTTGAAAAGATACACCATGAAGAAATTGCAAATCTGTCACTTGAAACACATGGCGATGAAATCAATATTCTACCTCTCTGGTACTGTGAAAAAGGTAGACAGACTCTCTCGCAACTGGGAATTAAAGGAACAAAGATCGATTCTGAAACTTTTGATATCGTAATATCTGTAATACGTCAAATAATTCCAATTGCTGAAACCATAATGAAGCCAATAACTCATCCATCTAACTTACTATATAGAACACTACTAACGTCAACTATCAATCATGATATTGAGAGCATGCGTTCATTGGCTAGTAAGTACTCGTATCATCCACTCAAATCTATACTCGAAGAATCATTGGATCACTATGAGAAACACCCATCAAGTACTAATTTTCGGAATGTCTTAGCATGTGTAAATGCACATGTCAGGGTTAGAACTTCTGAATCTATTCTACTACTTGAAGAGCTTGCCCATTCCAAAGACACACGCATTGCTACGACTACTATCACAGCTCTTGGTAATTTCTACAATGAATCAGCAGCATCAGCTCTTGTGGATCTTCTTTGTGAAACTAAGAACCATGAAATAGTAAATACCACTATACGTGCTATCAAGAATGTTAGTAAGAGATGTTTTGAAACCAAGTATGTTGTCAGGAATGCAATTGATTCAACAGCGTGCACAAATATTGGACGTCTAAAACGATTGTACAAGGAAATTTGGAAGCAAAAAGAAGAATATTACTTGTAATACAAATAATACTCTTACACGGCAGACATAAATCAAGTTCACTGCTGGCGTTGGACTATGAACGGTTCAGATGCTGATTTATTCAAAGACATTAATCCATTCTTTAATCCTCAGCGTATAGCTCTGATTGGAGCTTCTGCAGATTACAGAAAGCTAGGCAATTCTATATTGATGAATCTATTAGCATCTGAAATTGAAATATTTCCAATAACTCATAGTCGGGATCATGTGCTTGGAACCAAAGCATATCCAAATCTTTCTACAATACCTGAACCAGTCGATTTAGTGATTGTCGCTGTGGGAGCAAAATATTGTGCATCTTTAATGCCTGAGATAAAGAAAGCTGGTGCAAGAAATGCCGTAATAATTTCAGGTGGCTTCAGCGAAACTGGAGCTGAGGGAGCAGTGCTTGAAAAAGAGTTAATTATAGCTGCCAAAGAATCAGATATTCGAATCATTGGACCAAACTGTGTAGGTGTTTCTAATAGCAGATTATTCAATGGAACTTTCACAATGATGCCCGAACGTGGTAACATTGCCTTTGTTTCTCAGAGCGGCGCTCTTGGAGGAATGACTATCTATACAACAAGATCCAAGAGAATTGGAATGAGTAAGTTTGCTAGTGTCGGTAATTCGGCTGATGTAGGAATTGTTGAGATGTTGGACTATTTTAGACAGGATTCCAAATCAACTGTAATTGCTGCGTATATTGAAGGTGTGAATAAGGGCCGAGAACTGTTTGAAGCATTACAGAGAGCAGCCAGTAAGAAACCTGTGGTTGTACTTAAAGGTGGAAGGAGCGAGGCAGGAGGACGTGCAACTCAGTCACATACTGGATCTCTTGCTGGATCTACCAAAGTGTTTGACGGGATGCTTCGTCAAGCAGGTTGTGTTACTGCTCCAACACTTGATACCCTATTTGAAATCTGTAAATTGTTTGATTATCAACCACTCCCAAGGGGTCGTAGAATTGGTATTATTAGTAATACAGGTGGAGCTGGTGTGTTGGCTACAGACGCAGCATCAGACTTGGGATTGGAAATTACAATCTTCGAACAAAAAACACGTCATGAACTCAGCCAGGTTCTTCCACCTATGGCTTCTGTGAGGAATCCAATAGATGTTGTAGCTAGCGGTGGAAGAAGAGAATATCGAATTGCTACAGAACTTCTCTTGAATGATTCTAATGTAGACATGTTACTTGTAATATGTGCCGTTCCAACATTTGCAGGCATGACTCAAACAGAACATGCAGCGGGTACATTAGAAGGAGTACGTATGGCTTCTATAGATAAACCGGTTGTTGGTGTTTGGCTAGCAGGTGATGTTGGAAAGCCTGGTAAAGATCTCTTAGAGATGAATAGGATTCCATGTTTTGATGATCCTTCTCTTGCAGCACTTTGTATGATGCGAATAGCCGAGTATGCTGAAACCCACCAGAATCCATAATTATTGTAATACTAATATTACAAATCAATTCATTCTAGATATTCTTCAGCAATTTGTGGGAACTCTTTGGAAATTGCATCGCGGAGCTGATACTCAACCCACAAACTTAGGTTGATTGCTTTAGTTTTCCTGATAGCCTGAAGACAAGCTCGAAGGTCTGTTGGAATAGAAAATGAAACAATTGGGCTTTTTCGCTCTTTGTTAGGTACTGCTGAAAGAGAATCACTTGTCTTAGTTGGATCATGTGGTTCCCGTCGAACCGTTGTTGTTTCATCATCATCTTTGTCCGCTTCATCTCGTCTGTATTTTCCAAGTAGACTCATATTATTTAACCTCCCCGAGTATAGTTGCATATGCTTGACAAACAAGCGATGCAATTCTTTTGTCCACGGTGGGATCACTGTTTTTCCTAAAATTCTCTGCTGCCACTTGTTGACAACCTCGCGCTAGCATTCTGATATCACGAGGATTACCTCTTGCTGCTGTATTGATTATATTAATCGACTCATCACTGTATGGGTACACATCAAATGTATCTGGATCAAAGGTATCAATACATCCTTGAGCATAAGCTATTCTTCGTCCAACAAATTCTTTGGCTTTTGCATTATTGAGCGATGGGACATCAAGAGGTTCTGTGCGATCTGCAATTTGTGGTAAGAAAGATAGCATTGCATTCCAATACATCATTGTTCCAGACATTACTAAAGTGACAATTGGTTCATCAAGAGTCTGCGCTTTACCAAAAACATCAACCATCTCTTCAGTTGGTAAGTCTGCAAGAAACCGAAGTTTGTGGAATGCAGCTTCCTGATTATCTGCAACATCCTCAATAAAGAGTGCAGTTCGACTCTTTTCTTCTAAATATCTCCGAAGACTCTCCTTTGCCACAGCATCAATAATCTGAGTAGATTCCCAGGATCTCTTGTACTTCACTCTCAAAGAATCGGCAATAGCTGCAGCCATCTGTTTCTCGTAGAGACCAGTCATTCCTACATAACCAGTGACAAATTTATTTCCTCTTCGATCAGCCAACGTAGGCAAGTCTCTCAGTGCTAAAAGCATTAGAGTACTTTTACCTGATCCAACAGGACCGCGAATGAAGACATGCCTTTCATTTGTGATAATCAAATCAACAATGGAATCTAAGAAGTCACTATCTTCTATGTACAAACGACTATCTGGCATTTTAAAACCACGAAAGGGTGAGAATCTGCAACCTATCCTTTCTTCCCATGCTCGAAGGACTTCTTTGCGAGTGTTAAAGTGACGAATCAATGCACTCTCATGGATAGCAATTGTCATTTTATGGGCCCCTAATTTTTTGATAGTATTGTATCACAAGTACTTATTGTAATACAGTTTCTCAGAGGACAATTACGATATAAAAAGTGTGGTAAAAACTTCCCAATTTACTACTATTAGTACTGATGATACAAAACCTTTTTGAATAGAATGAACCGGCTTGTAACTTGGCCAGTAATAATGGTCATGAGCCCTCTTAGGAGCTATCCGATATGGATGTTGAGCGGATTAAGCATATCATGAACTCTTTGATGATTCTATCATTCCTAATCTTCGGTGGCCTTGCTGTAATTATCATAATCACCGATGTCAGTTTGACAAATGCAACTGTAGCTTTACCGTTCGCTTTTCTCTTCATCTCACTTACTACATTAATAATCACCGGTCAGATTGATGAGAAACCAAAACTAGTCCAGAAATATATGAGAGACTGGCTCCTCGTCTGCACCATTGGCATAATTATTAGTGCCTTAGCTTTCACATTCTACTAATATTGAAATCTCAATCTCTCACAACAGGTCTGCTGAAGTGATTAAACATGAGTAAGATTCTCCCAGGTACTAAGACCACTCGAATGGAGCTTCTTGCACTCAAGAACAGAATGAGGCTTGCCAATAGAGGACATGATCTTCTTCGGGAAAAACGTGACTCATTGATAATGGAATTCTTCAATACAATAGCTGAAATCAAAGATGCTCGAGAAAAAGTTGATAATTCTTTGACTGCTGCATTTTCAGCGTTGACCCAAGCGAAAATGATTATGGGTCCTGCTAGAGTAATTGAATTTGCATACGCCAGCAAGTTTGAAGCAGATCTAAAAATCTCAACGAGATCAATGATGGGTGTTAGAGTCCCAGTTTTATCCGTTGAGCAACGCAGTTCAGAACTTCCGTATTCACTTTCGGATTCAAGTACGAAATTTGATGTGATGGGTGAGAAGTTCAAAGAAGCGTTAAATGCAATAGTCAGACTCGCTGAAATCGAATCAACTGTGAAACGACTTGCACTAGAAATTGAAAGAACAAAAAGACGTGTTTCTGCTCTTGAAACAGTAATCATTCCAAGACTTGATGCTACTACTGTACGTTTTGTAAAACTTGCACTAGAAGAGCGCGAACGAGAAGATTTTGTTCGACTAAAAATGGTACGTGATTGGATTATAGCTGAGGAAGAGTAAAGAAAAGGTATTACTGGTAATACAATCCTAATCTCTATCTTCGTAGTTTCAAAATGGCTGCCGCTAAATCTCCTTCAGTTTCTTTCAATGCTTGTTTTGCAGTTTCAATATCGACACCGGTCTGACCCGCCACAAGTGCTGCATCTTCCATAGGAATCTCAATCTCCGGAGCTGCTATTTCCTCCTTAGTATCAGTATCTGAAGCTGGTGATGTTGCTCCTGATATTGCACGCTCAGTCTTCGAACCTCCCACCTGATATGTTTCTGCTCCTGATTGTTTGATAGCGGTGACTTGGGGATTTGAGATCACCCATTCCTTATCAGCAAACCGGATGATTACTTCTTTCACACCCTCCAAATCTTTCTGCTCGATTCCCATTTTCTTCATCATTCGAGCCATTTGCTTTGGTGACATACCTCTGAATCCCATAAACTCACATCATTGCTTAACTTGTGTGTATAATGGTACGACCTAATGTCTACCATTACGATTCTCCAATCATTTCTGGATAAAACGATTACGCTTGGACTACACTAATATCGAATACAACATGGTCAACACCTGGAGCATAATTCTTAATCTTACGAATTTGTATTTGAGAATCAAATCCTCTTCTCTTGCAAATCTCTCTTATCTCTATGATAGATTTCTTCAGGATGTTTTTCTGAATGGCCATATGCATATGGATAGTACCCCCATCTTGTATCAAAGTATCCAATGCATATGGGAGATACAACTCAGTATTATGCAAATATCCCATGATGACACGGTTCGCGTAATTGACAGGGTGTACATCACGGCAATCTCCCAGTAAAGCAGTGACTCGACTGTCAAGGTCATTGATCTTAATATTTTCAAGAAGGAACTGATACGCTTCTGGATTGATTTCAATTGCAGTGACTAAAGCATCAGTAGACTTTGCGATTTGAAGAGCGAATTGCCCAACGCATGAGAACATGTCTACAACTCTCTCTCCTACTTCAACTCGATTTACAATATCTATTCTCTCTCTTTTATTTCCACCAGAGAATGTTATTCTAATCGGATCTAGTCTAAAATGAACTCCATTTTCTATATGTGTAGTAACTGTATTACAATTTCCAGCAACCAACTCATAGAAGGGATGACGTAATTCTCCACTAGTGGGACCAGTTCTAACTGCAACTGATTTGATTCGCGCATCGAATGTTAGTGTTGCTTCTCCAATCAAAGATGAATAATCTTGAAGTGAAGAATTTAGATGTACTAGGGCAACATGTCCTATGACATGAAAACCAGATGGAAGCGTTATACCATCAGGCAACTGATTCTTTAACTTAGCCTTAAGGAAATCTCGATATCTCATGATGAATCACAATAGCATCAAGTTAGAACTAGCAATAGATTCCTCCAGGGGCATCACTACGTCCAAAGCCCCTATCTTGCACTTTTGCTATTGCCTTCTTGAAGTCCTTTTCAGTGATACTCACTCGCTTATCTCTTATTGCAAACATTCCTGCTTCAGTACAGATACTTTTGATGTCTGCTCCGGTTGTATCCTTGGTTACAGCAAGAAGATGGCTGAAATCAATATCTCCTTCTATGTTCATCCCGCGAGTATGAATCTTAAAAATCTCTTTTCTACTATCTTCGTCTGGCAATGGAAACTCAATAAGCCTATCAAATCGACCAGGTCTTAGTAATGCAGGATCCAAGATATCAGGACGGTTTGTTGCTCCTAAAACTGCAACTTGCCCTCTAGTATCGAAGCCATCTAGTTCACTAAGAAGTTGCATGAGTGTTCTTTGTACTTCTCTATCACCTGATGTTGCAATATCAAGTCTGTGTGATCCTACAGCATCAAGCTCATCAATGAATATGATTGATGGAGATTTTTCTTTTGCAAGCATGAATATTTCTCTAACCAGTCTTGCACCTTCACCAATAAACTTCTGTACCAGTTCTGATCCAATCACTCTGATAAAGGTAGCATTTGTTTCATGTGCAACTGCTCGTGCACACAAGGTTTTACCTGTACCTGGAAGACCTGTTAGCAATACACCTCTAGGGGGTTCAATCCCAACTTGTTCGAATAATTCCGGTTCCAATAATGGAAGTTCTACCGTTTCTCTAATTTCTAGTAATTGCTGTCTGAGACCACCAATATCCGCATAGGAAATTTCGGGTGCCTCTTCAATCTCCATAGCTCTGATTATAGGATCCCGTGAAGGTGGAAGCTCCTGAGTAATTGCAAATGATCTTTGGTTTAAAGCTACAAGTGCACCTGGCTGTAGCTTGTCCTTCTGTATTGATGCTGCTACATGTACAACAAAATTAGGACCAGTTGAACTCTTCACAATAGCTCTACCATCTTCAAGCATTTCAATGATGGTTGCTGTTATGAGAGGTGATTGACGAAGTTTCTCCAACTCTGTTCTAAGAGTCTGAGTTTCTTTTTCAAGCCGACTACGTTCTGCTTGTAGTATCTGTTTCTCAGTTTCTAGTGCACGAAGGCGTCGTTCCAAGTGCCTAGTATTTTGTAAATAGGCTGAATCATCAATACTTCCTTCGTTCTTTGTATCGGTAGTTCCTGGCAAGAAGTGATACCTCAGGACTTGATTCTCTGATAACGATTTAAGGCTTACTTTGACGGTCTAATCTTTCAGATAAGAATTAATATGTACACGCGGTAATCTTTATCAATCACTGCTCAGTATTTATTAATAGAAAGAGGGAATCTGCTTGTCTAGTTGTGAATTATGTGGCAGAAGCATGAAAAGTCGCGGCAGAAATGTAGTGATTGAAGGAGCATCAATGCTTGTTTGTCCTGAATGCGCATCAAAATTTGGACACTCCTCTAGTGAAACAACCCAAAAATCACCTTCTCAACCAAGACACCGTGCATCTTGGATGGGATCACCTCAACAAGAAACAACACCACGTACACACCAATCCTCTCCAGTATCAAAACCAAGACCCAGACCTAAACCTCGGAAGGCTTCTGGTATACATCTTGACAATATGGAACTTATCGAAGACTATGCAAAGACTATTCGATCCGCACGACAGAAAAAGAACATGAGCCAAGACGAATTAGCACAAAAAGTCGGCGAGAGTATTTCGACAATGAAATCAGTAGAGTCTGGACGTCAAAAACCTACTGAGAAGACAATCCGAGGCCTTGAACGTGAATTAGAAATATCATTACTTGAACCACTTGGAACCGTTCCGATAAAGGTAGGAAAAACACAACTTGGTGCTGCAGGACCCACACTTAGGGATAGAGTAATCGTCAAAAAGAAGATGTCACAGAAGGCACGTCGGGATGACGATTAAACATTAGTGAATTCAGTTGAAGTATGATACTAAAATTAGTGTTTGAACTCGCTGAAGATAAGAATAGGTCAAATTTATGATGCTCAGAGTCCCCTTCGTATTGCTGAAATCACTATATTTGGATGAAAGGGCAATACATTTCGAGGCCTGCCAAGCTTTCTAGACATTTCATACTATGAATAGTAAACATTATTCCTATTTCTTGCGAGTACTTTTCATTAACTCTTGTTGATAATATTTGGGTTTCCTTTGAAATACATGGAATATTATCATATCAAACAATCATCTAAATAATTAGCTTAATAACTTTATATTACATTAGTCTGATATTAGTACGAGTTCAAAAGACTCCCTCTGAACAAGAGGGGGAGTGAACTAGACTGACCGAAATAGGTCAGAACTTTATATTGCGTAGGCGAATGATGATGGTTCGGTCCCAAGGAACAACAATCAGTGTCAAGGTCCCGATAAATTGGGATGTTATGACTGATAGGTCTCGACAAAGGTTGAGACAGATTGTTGGAAGGGATACAAGGGTTATCCGTGCATTTCTTGGAATAATTGAACAACACGAAAGCGAGTTGTTGACGGGTCGAAAGAAAAATAAAATTCGTGATGGAGCATTAGAAAAACTCACGTTGACCGCGATTAAGGTCAAAACCGGTTACGATCAGAGGCCTATTGTCCTTCATGACTTCAAGACACAATTCCCAAGAATCTCAACTAATGAGCTTCAGGAATGTAGACAGACTGCAGTTTCTCTCTATGAGAGTTACTTGACTTTGAGAGAGAAGAAAGGTTGGATTGCATCTCGCCCGACTGCTGTCAATGCAACTAGAAGAATACCACGATGGGTGTTCACCCAGAGGTTCAAACTTGTATACAATTCATCATCTACTTCAAGATGGTGGCTAAATCTGCGTGATACTCTTGACTCTGTACAAGAGGGAAGAACAATTCATGATAGATTGTTCATTCCCCTCATGGTATCTCCTTTCCACATCAATCAATTTAATCGTGGTGATGTGAAAGCATGTCAGATCTTCAATGATCGTTCAGGAAAGTGGTGGGTAAACCTTGCGGTGCGTGTTTCCGTTTCTAATGAGAGTAGCCAAAGTAAACCCCTTGTTGTTCTTGGAATTGACCTAGGAATTGAGAAAGCAGTATGTGCCACCTTGGTCACACCCAAGAGAGTGAGTGAAACCCGATACTTCAAGCAGAACGATAAGGTCGAAGTTCTCAAGAAGTACGACCAACTAGTTGCTAATCTTCAACGAGAAGCATCTACTCGTCAAAAGAACGATGGTGTGTTCGATAGGCTAAGACAGATTCGGCATAAGCGTGAGAATGTTGCTCGTGAGTATGACCGAGTTCTTGTTAGAAGTTTGTTGAACTATATCGTAGAGTTGTCTGAGAAGTATACTGTCTATGTTGCGATTGGTCGTTTGAAGAATATCAGAAATGTAGCACGAAAGGGGAATTTCAAAGGCAGAAGGTTCAGGGGCATGATTCATTCTTGGGCTTTCGCAAGGATTACTAAGAGTCTAAAACACGGATTAGCCCAACAAGGTTGGTCTATTGATGGGAAAAACTCTAGATTCCATGCCGTTCCTGAAGCATGGACCTCAATCAAATGCTGGAAATGTGGGAGGACAGGTATTCGACCACGACAATCCCTTTTTGTCTGTAGCTGTGGTTTCAGGACCAATGCAGACAGGAATGGATCTCTAAACATCGCACGTCGCCTAATCAAGCTCATACCTTTACTACGGAATGAGAAAGGGCTAGGGCGTTGGGCTTTCCCTGAGAGGGCTCCAGCCCCGAAGGCCGGGAGGAAGTCCTCTTCCAAACGGAAGCCCTCACTCTCTAAAAAAGAACCAACATCAGGTTCCGGAGAGTCCGCGGCTGTTCACTTTGTCCAATCGGACCTTGTTAGTTTCAGTGATGAAGCTATTGAGAGTGATAATGACCCCGCCGTGGCAAGTACTGTGGAAATACTCTCTGTTGCTGGAAGTGATGCACCAGCATACAAACAGGAGAAAGAAGCCAGGCCTTCAGGAGGGATTCCGTCCCAATGAACGTCGACAAAGCTCTTGCTAATCTTGGAATCCTCTGGGTTTCGAGAGGTGGTGACACTGGCAGGAGAAGGGTGGAACACAGAAGTATCTTACAGTTGAAGTTCACTCACCAAAACTTGTAAAATAAAGGTCATAGGTCTTATATAGAGTGCAGTAGTATATACTAATATAACACATTTCGACTGCGGATATTTTGACTGTGATATAGATTTCAGTCGACTGGCTATCTACTGCACTTTAGGTGATTTCGTCAAATGGTACACACTAACTTCAATCATGATCTCTTTCGTCTAGTAGTTGAAGAGATTGCAGGAAAAGAAGGCGTTGACGTTTCTACAGTTCTAGTAAATGCAGAAGAAACAACCGATGAAGAGATTGCCACAAAAACTGATCTTAAGCTGAATATTGTCCGTAGGATTCTATACAAGCTTCATGACAATCATCTTGCTTCATATCGTAGAATTCGTGATGTGAATACAGGATGGTTTCTTTATTACTGGAAAATTGACCCAAAGAAAGCTCAGGCACTAGTCAATCGAAAGAAACGAATGGTGCTGAATCTACTTGAGCAGAGACTCGAACATGAAAGTAATAATGATCTTTATTCTTGTGTAAACCGTGACTCTTCACCAGTTCCATTTGAAGAAGCTATGAATTTGTCATTTAGGTGTCCAACCTGTAATGGACAACTTGAGTTTGTTGACAATGCCAAAGCCATTTCATTTCTCAGAAAACGCGTAGAAGAACTCAAAGCTGATCTCGAAGCAATATCCTAGACCAACTAATTTTGATATTCCTTATTTCTTACAAAAGGTACTTAGCAATCTGCATAAAGCAAATGAAAGAGGCTCCAAATTGAAGACAGTAACTCTATTCTCAAGAGCGTATGGGAAAAAACGGAAATATCTACTTGATGTAGTTAAATCTGAAGTCACTTCGATGATAGGTGAGTTGGATGTTCGTTTGGCGCGTTTTAGAACAGATCAGAGAGGTCATCTCTCACTGAGTTTTGAAGGACAAGATTCGGAATTTGCAATTAATTACCTAATCAAGGAATATGGTGCATCAATACGTTTTGAGAATGTGAAAGAAGGTGCTAATGTTCCAGGGACTTTCTTAGACGTAGGAAAGGTTGGATACGGTCTCTATGTAGATATTGCAGCTACAGGTCCAAAGAGAGTAGATGCCTTAATACCTCTTCATCGTCTCCGTGATCAGTTTAGCATTAAGAAACCCTTGCGGGCCATTGCAAAATCACTAGTTCTTGTTGATAACTTCCCAGTTGATGTAAAAATAACCAGTGTTGATAGAAAATCTAACAAGATAGAAGGCGAACTTGGACAGGATACCTTGACTCGTTTCGAAGAATGGATACATGACGATCACGAAAGACTTCTGGTGTTCGGCGCTGATTATAATATGATTGAAATCGCGCTGAGGAAGTCAAAACATCTAGAAGATATCTACGAGTTTGAAGAACTTGGGAAGTTCGAGCATGCATTACGATGCAAAAGAAGTACTCGTGCATCAGGAATTATTGCAGCAATTGGACCAAAACTAAGGGGCATCCCTATGCATCTATTCATTCCAAAGGAGATTGAGGCGAGTCTGAATGCCTAGGCTTGATGTATGGCTAGTCGAAAATAGTCATTCTTCATCACGGCAAGTTGCTAAGAGGGCTATCAAAGAAGGCCTGGTTACTGTTAATGGGAAACAGTGCAAACCCTCAACAAAAGTAAGCGGAAAAGAAGACATCAAATTTTCATCAGATTATGTAGATATGCCAATGGGATATCATAAACTCAAAGAAATTGATGAGCGGCTAGAAGGTAATCTCGTAACTATTCCATGCATAGCTCTTGATATTGGCAGTTCAGCCGGTGGCTTTCTTTCATATCTCAATGATAAAGGTGCAACAGCAATTGGAATAGAAATCGCTCGAAGATTTTCAGAAGATCTAACCAAACTGGCTGAAACTCACACTCAAGTTTCTGTACTCTTTGATGATGCATTCAGTATTGATTCTTCAATCATAGTAGATGAAGGTAGTCTTGATCTTCTTCTTGTTGATGTTACTACCGATAAGGATGGAACTCTGACTCTGATTTCGCGTTTTTCCAGACTATTGAAAAAAGGTGGTCGTCTTGTTGCTGCCTTCAAAACAGACAATCCTGATATTGTATTACAATTATTAGAATCAGTTGTCAATATTGGCTTCGAAGAAGTCCAAAGTATTCACTTAGATGACTCACGCCAAGAAGTGCACATCACTGGATGCCGCACGTAAGCCTTTTTATTGTATTATCTAGAGCCTGAACTTAGGGCCGCTAGTCTAGCCCGGCTATGATGTCTCGCTTACACCGAGAATTCAACTCGAGTTTTTGACTCGTTGAAATCGAAGGTCGCTGGTTCAAATCCGGCGCGGCCCACCATCTTCCCAGACACCTACAATATGGATAGGCAAGTCACCACTGACCCAGCTATCTCTGCGGGAGTAGCCAAGCCAGGTCAAAGGCGGCGGACTTAAGATCACATGAAATTAAGGGGTCATGAGAGAAGCTATCCGCTCTCGTAGGAGTCCACGGGTTCGAAAGAGTTCAGAGATTTTCTCTGATTCCGAATGGCCCGTCTCCCGCACCATATTTCAGTTTGAGACCATACACCAACCTCTAAAATGATAATAGGATGCAAACACATTATGCCAATTCAAGCACTGATTTCATCTGCAGGTTTAATTCTACTGATGGAATTAGGTGACAAAACCATGCTCACCTCTATGTGTTTGAGTGCTCAATATCGTCAGCCAAAATTGGTACTTCTTGCTACTATGATTGCGCTTGCAACATCTTCAGTCATTGCAGTTATCATTGGTTTCATTTTGTCCGCTACACTACCTGTAGAAATCATAACCTATGTATCTGGAATCTTGTTCCTGATTCTGGGTATTTTCACATTGGTTAAATCAGACTCAGAAACTGTTGATACCTGTGATAATCCTGGAACACTCTTTGGGATGTTTTCTCTTGTATTAATATCCGAACTCGGGGATAAGAGTCAGATAGCTACCCTAGCACTTGCAGCTCAATCACCATTCCCAATCATGATCTTCATCGGCGCCATTATTGGATTCTTCATTGTAAACTCAATTGGAGTATATACTGGTACAAGTATCGCTGAACGAATTCCGATAAAAACAGTCAAACGAGTAGTCGGAATCATCTTCATACTATTTGGATTATTAGTCATATTTGGAGTTCTGTAGACTCTATCATATCTGACGAAGCCTTTATGACCGAGCTTTCATTGTTGAGTCATAACTCGAAGGTGAGGTATTAATTGAGTCTTGATGGTTCGGGTTATAGCGGTCTGGTTCTAGAGAAATTATCTCTATCAAAGATACAGGTTGGTGACACAATCAGTATTACAAAGGATGGAGAGGAATTCACTGGGGTACTCATGCCCCGAAGTCAAGTTGGAAGTGATGCTGACCACATCATTATCAAACTTGCTAGTGGTTACAATATTGGATTTCGATTAGATGAAGGAACAATAATTCAACGAATAAAATCTGGCAAAAGAAAACGATCCACCCCTGTGGAAAACTATATTGAGAAGAAGAACCTACCCAATGTTTCTATTTTGAGTACGGGTGGTACTATTGCCAGCAAAGTCGATTATCGTACCGGTGCAGTTAATCCTGCTCTATCTGCACAAGATCTCTATGATACTGTCCCCGAGCTTAGAAATTATGCTAATGTTCATGCAAAAGTGATAATGAGTGTGCTATCTGAGAATATTCTCCCTACAGATTGGACGAAAATCGCACGTAATGTTGCATCAGAGATAAAAACTGGAACGGATGGAGTTGTAATTGCTCATGGTACTGATACACTTGGAATCACATCTGCTGCTCTATCATTCGCGCTTCAGAATCTCCCAGTTCCTGTTGTCCTTGTAGGCTCTCAAAGATCCTCTGACCGACCCTCATCTGATGCAGCAATGAATCTAGTTGGTGCTGTAAACCTAGCTACAAAAGCTGATGCTGCTGAGGTCATGGTTCTTATGCATGCAGAAACAGGTGATAGTTATCTTCATGCACATAGAGGAACAAGAGTCCGTAAATTACATACAAGCAGAAGGGATGCTTTTCAGTCGGTTAATGAATATCCATTATTCAAGATAGACGAAGTTACTGTGCAAGAATTGTATCCCCCAATCCAACGTAGAAACCCTGAACGAAAAATCAAGTTGAAGCCCAAATTTGAAGAAAAAGTTGCACTCTTGAAGACATTTCCTGGGATTGAAGGAATTCTGGTGGAGAATCTTATTGATGCAGAATATAGAGGAATTGTGATAGAAGGAACAGGTCTTGGACATACTCCAGATAGTTTACAACAATCAATCAAGAAAGCTATTGACGCGGGAATAATTGTTGCTATGACTAGCCAATGCATATTTGGAAGGACTGACATGAATGTATACAGATCAGGAGTTGAACTTCTTGACATAGGAGTCATTTCTTGTGAAGATATGCTACCTGAAACAGCTCTAGTCAAACTCATGTGGGTTTTAGCAAATAGCAAGGACTCGACGACTGCAAAAGATCTTCTCTTAACACCTCTTGTAGGTGAGATTGACATGCGAAGTGAAGAGCCTGACTACATCAAAGGTCTGGGAGAGTCATAAATTGCCGGTTTCTGACAGATACACAAAGTTAGGTCTGATGGTAGGTCTTGAACTTCACCAGCAATTAGACACTCGAAGAAAATTATTTTGTCATTGTCCTACTATTATTCGTGATGAAAAACCAGATGGTATATTCATTCGAAGACTTCGCCCAACCCAAAGTGAAATGGGCGAAATTGACCCTGCTGCCCTTTTTGAGTTTCAGAAGAAGAAACGATTTTGTTACGAGTATTACAATGATACAACCTGCCTAGTCGAAGCTGATGAAGAACCCCCACATGATCTATGCGAAGATGCGATTGATATCTGTCTAACAATGGCCAGATTCTTACAATCAAATCCAGTTGATGAAATCCATCCAATGCGGAAGATTGTGATAGACGGATCTAATACTACTGGTTTTCAACGTACCACAATCATTGCCAATGGTGGAAAAACAATTGTGGATGGAAAAACAATTGGAATTCAGATTATCTGTCTTGAGGAGGATGCAGCACGAAAGATTGCTGATGATGACAAGAATAACATGAGAATATACCGACTCGATCGTCTTGGAATTCCCTTGATTGAGGTTGCTACTGATCCAGATATCCGATCACCAGAAGAAGCACAAGAGGTCGCTCTTGCTATTGGATTACTTCTAAGATCAACTGGAAGGGTGAAACGAGGTCAAGGAACAATCCGTCAAGATGTCAATGTATCAATCAAGGATGGTGCAATAATAGAAATCAAGGGTTTACAGCAACTTGACATGTTAGCAAAAACCGTTGAATATGAAGCACTTAGACAAGAGAAACTCCTCGAAATTCGTGATACATTAAGAAACCGTGGAATAACTGCGGAAAAAATCAAAGACAAAATCACTGATGTTTCAGCAGTTTTTAAAAAAAGCGAGTCAAAAGTAATCAAAAAAGCTCTAATATCTGGCGGCACAGTCTTTGCTGTAAAACTACCTGGGTTTGCAGGACTCCTTGGAATACAAGTTCAACCCGAACGACGATTTGGAACAGAAATCTCGGATTATGCGAAATTTTGGGGAAGAGTTGGAGGAATATTTCATACGGATGAATTACCAAAGTATGGGATATCTGATACTGATGTTTCTGAGATTCGTAAAATTTTGAAGGCTAAGGATGAAGATGCTGTGGTTCTTGTTGCATCATCTAAGAATAGATGTAAAGATGCATTAAATGCTGTAGTCAATCGTGCACGTGAGGCAATTCAAGGAGTGCCTGCTGAAACTAGGATGCCTCTTCCAGAAGGCACATCGAAATTTGCACGACCGAGACCAGGACCTTCACGGATGTATCCAGAAACTGATGTGAGACCTGTAAAGATTACAGAAAATCGTCTTACAAGAATCAAGAAGAATATGCCCGAAACTATTGAGAATAAAGGGAAACGTTTCGTCAAGGAGTACAAACTAAGTACTGATCTAGCATTTCAAATCACTCGTTCAGTGAATCTTGGCATTTTTGAACTTATTATCAAAGAAACAAAGGTCCCTCCAACACTAGTTGCTGCAACTCTAGAGAATACAATAGTGAGTCTACATAGAGACCAAGTTCCTACAGAGAATCTACAAGAAAACCACTTCATTGACATGTTCAAACTAATCGAACAAAATGAACTATCTGCTGAAGCAATTCCTGAAGTTCTAACACACCTTGCCAATAATCCGAGTTCAAGTATTAGTGAAACTCTAGAGTCTACTGGACTTGGCATGATGAGTGGCGCCGAGGTCGAGGAAATTGTTAGGAAAATAGTCCAAGATCGAGAAGATATTATTCGAGAACAAGGTGAACGCTCGCTAGGTGGACTTATGGGTACAGTTATGAAAGAGCTAGGAGGAAAAATTGACGGAAAGACCGTCAAGCAAATCCTTACAGATGAGATTAACAAACTTCTCAATACATAGACTTCATCATGATTCCTTTGAGTAAATCATATGATAAGCTTAATTAGAGGAATCTAATGTGCTCGGTTGCCAGACTTCAACATGAGTGATACACTGCCGCAGTGGCCTAGCCTGGCAGGGCGCGAGACTCATAATCTTCTTGGGTTTCCCAAGATAAGATCGGGGTCATTGAGATCGCGTCTCAGATGAGGCATCTCGAAGTCGCGGGCTCGAAACATCGTCACATTTCGTGATGATGATAGCCTCCCGTCTGCGGCACCATTACCTATTTTGTCAACATGTTTTAGTGATTCAAAACTAGGGGTCAATTGAAAAAGAATCAAGCTTTTATGTTTTCAAATTAGAATCAATATTGGTTGTGTAAATCGTGGAAAGAGTAGAGGAATCCTATCTAGAAAATTATCTTCAGAATCAACTGAAGAATCATCTTGGCAAACGTGTGAGAGTCTGGGCTGCAGGTCGCCAGAGAAATTGGAGAGGGGTGTTACTTCAAATTGGTTCAGATTTTATAGAAATTGGCAAAGTTCGGAATGAAACTGTTGTGAAACGTCAGTATCTTCTCCTTAATCAGATAGTTCTCATAGAACCTGATGAATAAATTCCTGTGAAGAAATCCTCCTGCGGCACCATTCTCGTAGATCAATTTCAGTTAGGGAGTTACGAATTACTAGATGTCTCCCCCACAGTTTGCACATGTTGTAATTCCTTGCTCGTTTTTAGTTCCACAATACGGACAAATCACAAGGACTCTCTCACGTTCGATAATTGTTGTTTGACCCCCGTTATCATCGTCGTCATCAACAATTTTTGTAATGAACCAGAGTGCAATTATGAATAACCCTAGAACTACTGCAATGGGAATTACAAAAGCAAGTGTTGCGTCCAAGCTAATCACTATTGATGGAGCTAAGAATATCAACCAGATAATAGCAAGAATTATGAAAAATGTAAAGCATCCACAAGAACTCATTGGTCTTCTTCTATATCTTCTATGATATCCCATACCTCCAGAATAGGTCCTGCGTCTTCTAGACCGTGATATCGGACGCCTAATACGAAAACGTTGTCGTTGCATTGGTTTTGGTGTAGATCTCCCACTCGATCGGCGTATAGACCTTGATTTTGCTTTAGAACCCAGTCCACCTACACGGCTCGTAGTCCGTTTTTTCTTTTGTCGTCTTCCTCTTATTCTTGGCACAACACATCACTGAATTTGAAAGTCTGAAGGTGGTCTTTTATTTATTATGAATATAGCACTTTGAATTATATAATCTAATGACGAAGTTATTAGGAATAATCTACACTAAAGACCATGACAGAAGAGAAATGGAAGTTAGTAGGTGGTAGTGTGTATAGACTCGCTGAAGTCTTTGAGGGGATGATTGATGCTGTAACACTTGCGAAAGAAATGAAAGAGAAACATCACATATTCCTATCAAAGACAAAAGATGGCCGTTGGGCTGTCTATTGGAGGTCAAAAGAATCTACCATTGAATGTGAAACGAAGTATTACAGTGTATGATTCTCTTTATTGGTGCTTAATAGTAATTGACAATACCTAAGTCCATGTTGCCTGACTCTTTTCATCCTGAATTAGAAAATGATGATCGAAAAATCAGGATGGAATCATTAGGCCGGGTTGTAAACAAACAGAACCGGCTTCAATTTGAACGGATGATACGCGAAACAAAATGGTCTGGTGTAATTGATATCTCTGAATGGACAGCAGATGCTGTGAAAGCACTTGTGACTGTTTGTGCAGATGAGAAACTATCTATCACAATAAAACGCGGATCCAGATATTTCATGCCAATACGATTTCCTAAAAGACCGATGTTAGAATCGTTTGCTGAAGCTATTATATCGGGAGAGTTTTGAAAACACACAATCTCTCTAACAACCTCTTTATTGGAATCATGTTCTATCCAGAACTTGGTGAAGACATTGCAATTCACTTTCAAGACACTTGATGATGTAGATTCCAGAGGGAAGCGAGTTTTAATCCGTGTTGACATGAATTGTTCTGTTGACCCTGAAACAAAAACAATTACGGACAGCTCACGGATTGATGCAATACGAAACACATTGGAGGATCTCTCTCAGAGCAAGGTAGTATTGTTGGCCCATCAAGGTCGTCCTGGAAGTGATGATTTCATCTCATTAGAACAACATACAGAGATTCTGAGAAATTCTGGATTTGATGCAACATTTGTTGATGATATCTTCGGTAAGAAAGCGAAGGATGCAATTGAAAAAGTCAAAGACGGAGAAATACTTGTCCTTCAAAATGTGCGATACTTTGATGGTGAACTCAAAAAGGCACCTCCAGAAGAGGTCGCAAAAGAACCATTGGTACAGGAACTTTACCCCCTCTTTGATTTATTTGTTAATGATGCATTCGGAGCAGCACATCGTTCACAGGCATCATTAGTAGGTTTTACTACAGTACTTCCATCAGTCGCAGGTCGGTTAGTAGAGAAAGAAATTCGCACGTTAACCGAAGCTACAGAAACAGATCAACACCCTTGGACATTGGTTCTTGGCGGAAGCAAGGTTGAAGGTAAAGTAAAGACACTGAGTAAACTTCTAACAACAGGTCGGGTTGATAATGCAGTTTTGGGTGGACTTGTTGGAACATTGTTTCTAATTGCAGATGATAAAATACCAGAGAGTTATTCCGCGCCAATCAAGGGTTACGAGAATGCCGTGGATACTGCCCGAGAATTAATCGCAAGTTATAGCGATGTCATTTTGCTTCCTGAAGATGCTGCGGTTGAAAGCAATGACAATAGAATAGACTGTGAATTTTCTGATATGAATGGTCATCCATTTCTTGATATTGGCCCCAGAACGGCGGCAAAGTATACTGAACTCATCACAAATTCTGCTGTTGTATTTGCTAATGGTCCAATGGGTTATTTTGAGAAGGAAGTGTTTGCCTCAGGAACTAAAATGATACTCCAAGCAATTGCAGATTGCAAGGGTGTTACGGTTGTTGGAGGTGGCCATATGGGGGCTATGGCAAATAAAATGAAACTAGAATCTGAGATTACACATATCAGCACAGGTGGAGGAGCCACTATCAATTTCCTAACAGGAAAGAAATTAGATCTTGTTTTAGCTCTTGAAGAGGCTGCAAAAAGGATGGATGGATAATATGCAACTTTTCCAGGATATTATCATTTGGCTCAGCCAAGAACCAACAGTATGGATAACTGCTATCTATCTAATTCTAATCAATGTTCTAGCGTTTATGACAATGTGGTGGGATAAGAGAAGAGCTAGAAATGACGGGTGGCGAGTCAGTGAGGTAACTCTACTAGTCATGGGTTTCATTGGCGGTGCAGTTGGTTTGATTATTGGCATGTTCAAGTTTCGTCATAAAACAAGGAAAAAACCTTTCCAAGCAATTACTATAATTGGACTGGTTATTTCACTCTTCATCTATTGGGTTGAATTCAGAGCGATATTATGGCATTTGTATTTCATATAATACAATATCGAATCATTAGAAAAAGTGGAGCCCCAGGCGCGAATTGAACGCGCGACCTGCTGATTACAAGTCAGCCGCTTTGACCGTATCTCTGTATAAACAGAGATTCTATAGCCTCTAAGCCACTGGGGCATCTTGAACTCCGAAATATGGTGTTGGTTTTAAAAGCTACTCTTCGGGATAACTTTCCATATCATCACTTATCATGATAGACATTATCGATAATGACTGCATAAGCGAGTAGCATCAATCTTGGAGCATTTCGGTCTAGGATGTGAATTACATAGCGGTCTTTGAAATTGAACATAGGAGCAAATACATCTCGCCACTTGTCCCCTTTCTTGATTTCGGCATAGACTATGTTCTTATCCTTGGGATGAGTTATCTTGAAATTCCACTTTGTTACACCGCCCTGAGCCTTGTAAATCATATTTTCATCTGGATCATACATATCGATAGATCCTCTGAAAGAAATCAGCGGTTTCTTACCACGGCCAATCAGTTCACCAGTAGGAGTTTTTACGTCATAGATTGGGCGAGCGCTCAATAGCTTCTTATTGATTATACAAAGCGGAGTTTCATCAATGTTTAACAATTGAATTTCAGCTCTCATCGAAAGAAGTTTTCTTCTCATTATTCCGATTTGTTCACCTTGTGGATTGTAAATCTCACCGCCACCAAATTTCCATGCTTTTTCATGTAGCACATAATGTTCAATCGAGGGGTCTAGAAGGTCCATAATTCTTCACCTTGAAACATATTGTAGTCAATTTAATCACAATTAAGAAAAACTGGGATGGATTTTCAGGATTTTATTAGTCTTAGAAAGCAAAAATCATCATCGGAGGTATTAATCAAGGACATGTTTATGAGTAACTGTGCGCAAATATCCAATAAGGACAGAGTCCTTTATTGAGTAAACCGTATCACACGTGTGTCTTACAAACTCTAATGCTTACGAGAAAAGTAAAATAGCATACAGAAGTGCATAAGAACGACGTATCAGTAGGTGAAAGCAATTGCAAACAGATTATTCGAACTTCATGGAATCCATTGTCCAACTATTCATACCCATATCAGAGTTCTTCCAAAGCATTGGAATTCCATTTGGCCCAATGGCATGGATAGGTATTCTCGCAGTCACACCACTACTATTGATAATTATCCTACTGGTAGTTCGTGGTCGACGTAGTGGTGGATTAGGCGTTGATGAAGGTATTAAGAAGATAATAGCTTCAACTGGTGATGTTTCAAGTGGTATGGCTGGAGTCAAGAAATTAAAGTTCATCAAGACTCCTGCACAAGCTCTGGTCTTCCTCAAGGTAGAAGAAAATGCAATCCAGCAGGCATTGTCTGCAGTTGATTATTATGCTGATCAGGGCGATATTGACGAGGCTCTAAAGACAGAGTTTGTTCAAGCTTATCAAGATCGATTAGAAGCAGTTCGTAGTGCCATTGACAAAGATGAAGCATTCAAAGAGATTGTTGATACTTCCAGTGCTGTAGATCGAGCACGTTCTGATTATTTACAAAAACTTGCAGCTATGTCAGGAACAGCTGTTGAAACTGATGATAGTGAAAAGGCTGGTCCTTCAAGTGTAGGAATGCCCAGCTCCACAGAAACAACCACTCCAACTACTGGAGCCCCAAGTGAAACCGCACCTAGTGGTGAAGCTCCTAGCGGAGGTCCCCCTGGTGGCGGTGCACCAAGCGGTGGTGCACCTAGTGGAGGTCCCCCTGGTGGAGGCGCACCTAGTGGTGAAGCCCCCAGTGAAAGTCCTCCTGGCGGTAGTGTTCCTGGTGGAAGTCCTCCAGGTGGAGCCCCAAGTGAAGCAGCACCTAAAGCTACAGGTGGCAAGAGTTCTCTGCAGTCCGAAATGCTTCAAGAGATGGAACGTCTCAAAGCGCTCATGGGCGGCGATTAGTAACAAACTTGCTAGTCCTGTACGAATTCACTACTTGGATTGGAACAAGTTTTCCATTCCACTGTTATTAGGTAGTCTACATACAGTATAGTATGAATCCTGAGAAGTGGCTCTTGATAAATGAAAAAGTACACAAACTCGTCGATATCTTTGATAATGAACAAGAGGCCAACAATTTTGCACTTGCATTGAATGACAATTGTCATACTACAGTTTACCAAATGAAAGATGGTAAATGGGGTGTTTACTGGAGACCACGCACTGGCATTCTTTGTCCCTATGGCGTTGTTTAGCACTTCAAATAGAGATAATCTTCTATGAAATTGTGTCTAGGAAGGCTTTTTGGTGGATTAGTTCAAATGCTGAACTGGAGTCTACTAAGATGTCAAATGTCAAGTTGAATGCCGCAAAGAGTGCTATTGGATTAATCCCTGAGAGTGGATCAATAGGTCTTGGAAGTGGTTCTACTGTCGCCATTTTTGCAAAAGAGTTAGGTCAAAGAGTTGAATCTGGTAACGCAGATGTGTCTGTTGTACCGAGTTCTTATCAGGCCTATCAACTCGCAATTGAATTTAATATTCCATTAACCAACCTTGATAAAAACCCCGAACTGCTTCTTACAGTTGATGGTGCAGATGAGGTTGATAAGGAACTAAATCTCACGAAAGGCGGTGGTGGTGCACTCCTTCAAGAGAAAGTAGTTGCCTCAGCATCAAAAAAACTAATCATTATTGTAGATGAATCCAAATTGGTAGATAAATTGGCATCCAGTTTCTTAATTCCATTGGAGGTCCTTCCATTCTCTTTAGGTGTTGTTCAAAAAACCCTCACAGAGATAGGCATTGATCCTATTGTACGTCAGGCTCAGAAGAAGATGGGACCTGTTGTAACCGATAATGGTAATTTTATCATCGACCTGAAATTTCCAAAACCAATTGATGACCCTGCAAAAGTTGCAATTGATCTAAAAATGATACCAGGTGTTATTGAAACAGGATTGTTCATTGGTATGACAGATGAGGTTCATGTAGGAACTGAGGAAGGTGCCTATGTTCTGAAGAAGTGAACTTTACTGATACATTGACCAGAATCTTCTGAACTTGCTAGTATATGCCAAAATATCGGTGGAATCAACGTACTGATCAATCCCACCTAGATGCTCTGGTAATTTCCTTACGTCATCATCTTTGATAAGCTTCAGTATAGCTTCTGCATACCCATCTGCTTGAATAATCATGAAGGGACGATTATGAAATTGAGTTGCTTTTGCTTGCAATGATTTAGTAATCCCAAGCTCATTATGCATCTTTGCTATATATTCATAGGCTTGAATTAGGTACTTCTCCCTTTCTTGCCATGTATCTGCATTCATTATTCGAATGAAAATGGGTGTGAGTGGCTTTGCACATTTGAGTTTATTAAACGCAGTTCCAAACCACTTGATATAGGGAGCATACTGTTTTTCCATGAGAAAACAGAGTTTCATCATATCTTGTACCAAACGAGTTCCAACAATACGTGAGCCCAACTCATCACCAACCTGACCGCATCGACTCATAAACGCAACTTCTTGCGATATACGGCGCCATTGACTTGCTAAGAGATAGAGCCACAGATCATGGGGATAGTATTGAAGACGTTCAATAATAGGCTCTACTTCACATAATCCATCATGAAATACACGCCCACTCACTATACTTCGGAATATTTGTTCAGGGATAGTTAACCAATCTACGATAAGAAGTTCTTCTGAAGGAATTAGACCAAAATATTCGATGAAAAACTCACTGACTGTGCTAATCTTCACCGCATGATTAACTGGTCCTGAATTAATAGGGGTCATTAATAGACTCCCGTCTTCAGCATGAGTAAAGTTGGTTGGAAAACCACGAATCTCATAGGGTAGATTATCCCTGAGAATCTTGTTTAATTTTTCATGTAATGATTCGAACTCCGACATGTCTATGAAAAGCAATAATTTAGGTCCCCAATCATGGTCCATAGACTGTGGAGTATCAAATCCAAGAACATCTGAACCCCTTCCCATCTGAGCTGCGGTATAAACTAAATCTGGAAGATGTTCATCTAGAATAGGCTTGACGACTTCTTTGTAAAACGCTTCACTAAGATCTAAGCCAGGGATAAAATCGTAGGGTAGGTTGGTGTCCTCCGTCATGAAAGTATCTCCAATAATTGCAGAATTATTACAGGATTTGGATATTACGCTTTGTGATGTTTAGATATGGCGGGCCCGCCCGGATTCGAACCGGGGATTACTAACTCTCTCCAGACAATTTGATTTGTCTCTAGGAGGCTAGTGCCCTATTTACCTCGAACGAGTTACTTCTCGTTGGTCCAGGCTAGGCCACGGGCCCTTGGACTTGAGCGAGTGAATAGTGTGTTGTTAAAGTTTTTGCAGAAACTATAACCTCATTGCGCAATCTTTGCAGTAACGGTTGCTCCTTCTTCCATTACATCAACAAGCATACTGCCCTGTCGAGTCTTAATCCTTATCGAGCTTTCACCATTACGACCGACAACTGATGTGAACAAGTAAAGGTCTCCAGCAAAAATCTCAATTCTCTGTTTGGCATACTTCCTGCCTGAATATATTGTGACCTTTTTCTTGTTATAACTGATTGAAATTGGAACATTTTCCCCAGGAACACCTCTTCCACTAGGTTTCCTTCCACGTCCTGTAGCTGGTACAGATTCACCTCTGACTGGTAAAACTACTTTTTCACCACCGAAAGTGAACATTTCATATTCTAATACACCACGTTCAAACTCTCGAACCTCTACAACAGGTCGTGCCAAATCTCTCTGTGAACCGCCCATTCCTGTTGGGAGTTTTACTTTCAGTGACATAGCTGAAACCTTAGCTACTTTTCCATCCTCAATATGAACTACTGTATCTACTGTACTGGGTACTTGTCCCAGCTCAACACGACCACCAAGAAGTAATCTCTGAAGCGAATCAATGGCTGAACCTGCATGCACAACTCCAACCATCCCAACTCCTGCAGAACGAAGATCTGCATAAGCCCGAAAATCAGAATTCTTACGTAATTCATCATAGATTACATAGTCAGGACGCACCAAAAGAAGAATATCAGCGGCTTTCTCCATGCTACCATCAAGAGGAGAATACTGTACTATCGATTCTTCTACCTGCAGGTCTCTAGGTTGTTCAAGTGTTTTGACAACATTGCCTTTACTACTATAAAATTCTGCCAATGCAGCTGCAAATGTACTCTTACCAGATCCTGGTGAACCTGATACCAATATCCCTTCTGCGCGTGATTCAAGCCGATTCATCAGCTTTGTACTGAGTTGATAATCATCCAAATTCAGTTTGACAATAGGTCGAATTGCTGAAATCTCCATCTTATCAGCAAATGGACGTCTTGCTATCGCAATTCTCAAGTTTCGAAGTTGGACAACTGCCGCACCTTCTTCCTCAATCTCAATGAATGAATCATTATCATGTTCTGCTGATGTGAGAATTGCTTCTGCTAAGATATCAAGTTCTTCATATGTAAGAATCCTATCTGAGAGTGTAACTAGTTCCCAGTTTCCTGGTTCACCTCTCTTAGCGCGTGGAGGATTCTTTTCAACCAAGTGCACACTCATAGTTCGTTCATCAAAGAATGCTTTTAGAGTAACTATCTCATCATCATCATCAAAAGTGGAATCATCATTCATTATACATCACCACTACGATCTCGTAAAGTTGATTGTGCAACCCTGTAGAAATTCACTTCTCCATTCTGATCTACAAGGGCGAAAAGCAAGTCCTTTCTTGAACCTGCGGCTGTTTTAGTGACCAAGTCTAAATCACTTAGGGATATTGGAACCCCTTCTTTGAGAATATACACAAGTTCCTTTGCATTGGCTGTTCCCGGTCGATCTCCTCGAGCATAAACACGAAAACCTATTCCACTACCGAATCCCTTTCGTACAGCATATCCTCTACTTCTGAGGTCTCTGAAAACAAGATATTGAATCCAGAGGTCTGGGTCATCAACTAATAGATTATTCACAATATAATCTGAACCAACATGTTCACCAGAAGGAGTTGTCACAACCACTCTTTTTCGTTCAATTAAATGAAGAAGTTCAACAGGTTCTAACTCAAGCTTATTTCCATCAATGCGAGTACCATAAAATCCCTGCTGTGACAATCTATCAGCATCTTCACTAGCAACATAGCCTTTCCCCCTCTCAAAGATAACATTGGCAGGATCCTCCTCTGGTTCTTGGATATCCTCATCAATCTCTATACCCTGTTCTTCTTTGAGGTCTTCTTCTTGATTAAGAGAATCGCTATTTTCTTTCGACAACTAGTACTCGCCTACTCAGTCTAGCCCAGAAAGTAATGTGAAAAACCCTTCGACATGACCTGCCTCTGACATTTGATGAGTGAATATCAACTGCAAGAAACTCCTATGTTCCACCCTTCTCCTGCCAGTGTCATCACCACCTCGCATTTTTCAGAATCGATCATCAGCATACATTCAAAGAGTAATGCAAAATCATGTTTTCGTATGAGTTCATATACTCGCATGACCATAGAACATTATGAACGGACTAGGGATGTGGCTCATCTCTAAGGATAGAGCCATACTGAAAGCCCGGAGGAAGACTCGTTCTTCTGATAGGAAGTCCGCACTCCTCCAGAGGACACCAGCCTCGAAAGGGGAGTCCGTGGCCGACTCTTATGACCAGACTTCACTTGTGGAGTTTGTGAAGAGTAAGGACCCTGCCATGGTAAATGCTGTGGAAACACCGTCTGCTATCACACCGACTGGTGAGTGTGAGTCAATGCAGCGGATAGAAACCGGGTCCCATCAGAGGAACGATGTTCCAGTGAAGATGGGTAAAGCTCGCGACACTTTGAAAGACTCCGGTCTTTCGGAGGCTGGCGACAGCAGTCGTGAGAAAGGTGAAACACAGAAGTTTCTTACAGTTCACTCACAATTGTAAGGAATAGGTTTTGCCACAAGAACTAAAGCCAACATTGATTGAGTCACTATTGTGACCGACCAAAACTTCGAAATTGCTCTGAAGGAATTCATTGGAGATGCAAAGAAGATTGCTATACTTGGTATTGGTAATGACTTGCGTACAGATGATGGTCTTGGACCATTTATAGTAAACTCAATCAAGTTTGATAACCCTAATGTCATGATTGAAAATGTAGGATCTGTTCCAGAAGGATTTGCACGTCCTTTAGCAGAATTCGGAGCTAAACGAGTTATCATGATTGATGCTGCAGACATGAGAAAACCACCAGGTCATATCGAACTTGTTACAAAAGACCGAATTGGAGGCATCAATATCAGCACACATAGTATGCCTTTGTCATTCTTGATGATGTATCTTGAGCAAGAAACTGGAGGTAAGACAATACTTCTTGGTGTTCAACCGGAAAGTATACAGTTTGGTGAGGGTCTTAATCCTGAAATACAAGAAGTTGCAGAGGATATAATTGACCGTTTTGAAAGACTTCTAAAAGAACATTACGAGGACTGAGTCTATGTATCGAACGATTGAATGGCTTGACGACACATCACAGGTTCGTCTTGTAGATCAGACCAAGCTTCCCTTGGTTTTAGAACATGTTGTAACAGATAGTCATGAGCGAATTGCCAAGTCTATCAAAATAATGGAGATTCGTGGTGCTCCAGCAATTGGAGCTGCGGCAGGAATGGGGATGGCTCTTGCAGCAATTGAGAGTAAGGCCAGAATAAAAGGAGATTTGATAGAATATCTGGAAAAAGCAGCTGACACCCTCAACACTAGACCAACAGCTTTCAATCTGACATGGGCAACTGCACGAATGCTAGATGTTGCAAAGAACGCCGACGGAAGTGCAGATGAGATTATCAAGAAGCTTGTCGAAGAAGGAAAAGAAATCGCTGAAGAAGATGTTCGCATGAGCAGGGCTATGGGTGAACAAGCTCTCTCACTGATAAAACCTGGTTTCACAATTCAGACAATCTGTAATGCAGGGTCTCTTGCTACAGTTCATCTTGGTACTGTGGGTGCAGTTGTCAGAGTAGCTCATGAGAAGTATAATGGCGATATCAAAGTATATGCAGTAGAAACCAGACCCCGCCAACAAGGAGCTCGTCTCACTGTATACGAATTCATGGAAGATAAAATTGATACAACATTAATCACTGATGGGATGATTGGTACTGTCTTCCGTGAGGGGCGAGTTGATTGCTGTGTTGTGGGAGCCGATAGGATACTTCGAACAGGTCATGTAATCAACAAAATCGGAACATATACCATGGCAATCACTGCGAAA
>JAUWOU010000215.1 GCA_030612005.1 Candidatus Thorarchaeota archaeon
CAATTCCTGCTTTACGAGCTTAATTTATCGGATGAATAGAGTTGGGACAAAAATAAAAAGAAGAGGCTGGAAGAACCAGCCTTCATCTATTTCTTGAAGTGTACCTTGACATTTGGTTGTACCAAATATAAGAAGCAAATAATGCTCAATAACACTCCAGGCCAGTTCGATCCTGCAGCATAGAGAAAGATAGCTATGACATTAAATATCACTGCCATATTCCACGCAGAATAGTCTTGGCTTAGAATCTGGAAATACAACCAGAATCCTACAATTGCAAGTACAGCACCTAGAAGGGATAGCTCATTCTCCCATATCACATATTCGACTCCGCCAATAATCAGACCAACTATTGATTCAAGTAGAATTAGCCAGCCTGCATAAGTCACCTCTTTAGGACGTGCACCTGAAGTAATTCCTCCAGTCATCGGTATCTCTGCCATAAACAATCACCAATTGAAGCTCCATTTAACCGGAATCACTCTAATCTATCTTTCTACAGACAAGTTTTATTCTGTAACCATATCATCTGCATATTCATATTACACGCAGAATAGTCTTGGTTGAGAATCTGGAATCTTGACATCAGCTAGATGGTTAACTGTTATCCTTGTTGGATGGCGTTTCTTCATATCAACATCAATTATCTGCTCACATTCAAAAAACAGTGCAATATCATATTCTCGTATGAGTTCATATACTCACATGACCATAGAACATTATGAACGGACTAGGGATGTGGCTCACTCCTAGAGATAGAGCCATACTGAAAGCCCGGAGGAAGAAATCTTCTTCTCATGGGAAGTCCGCACTCCCCCAGAGGACACCAGCCTCGAAAGGTGAGTCCGTGGCTGACTCTTATGACCAGACTTCACTTGTGGAGTTTGCGAGGAGTAAAGACCCTGCCATGGTAAATGCTGTGGAAACACCGACTGCTATCACACCATCTGGTAAGTGTGAGGTTATGCAGCGGACAGAAGCCGGGTCCCATCGGAGGAACGATGTTCCAGTGAAGAGGGGCAAAGCTCGTGACACTTTGAAAGACTCTGGTCTTTCAGACACTGGCGACAGTAGTCGTGAGAAAGGTGAAACACAGGAGTCTCTTACAGTTCACTCACAATTGTAAGTTATGGATCATATTCATAGAGAATGGACCAGTTGGGAGCATAAGAAATTGGTTTGAGGTCTCGTGATTCGAGATCGAGACCTTCTACATCTGCAACCATCTTTCTGAGAGTATAAGACTTGGCCCCTTCCCAGTGGAGAAACACATTCAGATTCTTCGAGAACTCGCCCTGATATCTCTTGCAAACACCATTGCAAAACACCTTGTCATCATCAATCACAAGAATACCACTGCACCATTTACAGACGGCTTCTTCACCGTGTGCATGAATTCTATCATCGACAATTCTAACCAAGAGGACTGTTCCATCGAAGTTACAGACCCCCCAATCTTCATCCGCACTAGTTGTCTTGTACCACATCTGTCCTTTCGGTTTGGGAGGGAGAGCTTCGAGGGTCAGAACTGATGAAGGCTCAGGGTTTGACTTCTCAGTAGGAGAGGTTTCTTCCTTAACCTCTGTGAAGTCCGACAACTTCGTCTGTTCTGTCCGCCTCATGTTAGTTAGTATGTGAGAACATAGATAAACTCCTCAAATTTAACACAGAGATTCAAGTCGTGGGGTTAACATGTTAACCCCCTTTTTGGACTAACTGTAAGACTCATCTATATTTGCTTTAGAGAGGTCATACCCAGTTTCTAAGTCGCAAAAAAGGTGTAAAATGCACGCTCCCAGTGATACTTAGTATACTCGATAATTGAGTACATCATTTTAGAAATAACTTTAGTACCTGTCTGCTCTCTCAATTCGGATTTCAAAAGACAGATTCAAGCCGCAGCAAAACTACATAAGATTCTGAATTTGTAACTGAGCTATTGCCGTGAATATTATTCGCGAGGGAGATTCATGATTAACAAATCACTAACTTTTGTTTTCGTTCTACTGATGTTGTCACCATTATTTGTTATGACAAATCAGATGGCGTTAACAAGCACGCAAAATATTACAACTGAAAGAATGAATAACATAGCTGAAACAGATTTGGATAGAGTGGATTGGATCGAGAACGTAGCACCGAATCAAGATTTTGAAACATGGGGCACTCCTTATCGTCCTGACAATCTCTACACAACACGTACTGTCGAGGAATCGGGTTGGTATGAAACCACAATTATCAATCAAGGTTTACAATCTGTTGGTATGGAAGCCAGAGCTTTGGATCCCACTTTCTTCGCTGAGGTTAGATTATCACAAACATCATTCTCATCATGGGACAATCCAGTCAATACTACACTTGACCTTGAATGGTATATGGATGAAATAGGAAATCCTGACAATGTGGATTATTTCAGAATACAGGTTCGTATGGGTAACCCTGCTCGCAATATGTACTACTACTTGGGTTGCGATACTGGTTGGACTAATGGATCAACGGGTTATTTCATCATTGATGGCCCAGCAGGAACATGGAATCATCTTCATAGAAATATAACAAGTGATTATTTCGAAGTCTTCGGTGAAATACCTACAGCATTTTACCTAGTCTACATATGGGTTCGAAGTGAAACATATGAATATACACGTATCTTTCTTGATGATTTCAACATTGTAAATGGGACCAACGTAGTAATTGGTGGGGCTACCGCCAATGGTGATTTTGAAACAACATCTGGTTGGACTTTGACAACTAGTACTGATCCCGCAGATATCTCTCAGAGTTCTCTATCTTATTCAGGGGATTGGAGTATGAACATGACTGCAATCTCATATAATGACTTGGCACGTGCGACAGCACAGGCACGCATTGGTAAACGATTGACTGAAATCAACCAGGGTCAACTCTCATTCTATTGGCGGATTGATGATTGGGTAAATCCCGCATTGAATACTATTGCTAGTGTAAGAGTTAGTGCTGCAACTACATCTTATTCTTTCACTATGTATTATTTCCTCTGCGTCGGAGGTACTGGAACCTTACCCATGATGATATTTGGTGAAGATATGAAGTTCCAGGTTGCGAACTTCAATGTAACAGACACATGGAATCATTTTGACCGAAATATCTGGGAAGATTTCCAGAGCATAAGCTCAGGAGAAGAACTGTGGATTGACAATATAGTATTTCAAGTAAGTTCATCAACTGATGATAGTCGACTATCGGTATTGTTTGATGAACTGAACTTTTCAGCATCAATAGTAAATGACATGGGTTATGAAACTCAAGGAGACTTAGGAACTCCAATCGAGGGATGGAGAGAACCAATTAGTGATCCAGAGTTCTCAGTTACTGATTTCGCGTATACTGGAAATAGGGCTGGAAATATAACATTGGAAGATGTTGAAGGTCTTAATTATGAACAACCTTTAGGAGTCATCCCCTTTGACAGTACTACTGAACTCATTCTTGATTTCAGCATGTACATTGACACCTTCAACGAGAGCTCTGATGATTTCATTTTTATTGAAATTTATTTAGATGATGGTGCTTCAATAGCTTTCATCATAGCAAATGCAAGCACTGAAGTTGAAGGAAATATTAGTAATGACTATCTTCTTCTTCAAGATAATGTTGTAACAGGACAATGGCTGAATTTCCAAATAGATTTGGTCCACATATTCGAAACAGTTACTGGAAGTTTGCCTGATACTACACTAGAATACGTTATCATGGGTGCAATGGCATCGGAAGATAGCAAACTTGTTGTATTCATTGATGACTTCTATATCTACAATGACCCAGCCCCAGAGATAACTGAGGTATCACATTCACCACTGGAACCAGTTGATGGCGGATTTACTCTGATAACTGCAACGGTAGTTGATGCAACCATTGAAACAGTTCGTGTTAATTATCGAGTGGATAATGGTTCGTGGTCGATCCTTTCAATGAACCTGGATTCCGGTACGACATTCGAGGTAAATATGACAGGACTTGTTGGAGATTCGATAGTTGAGTATAGTATCACTGCTATCGATGCTTTTGGAAAAACTGTGGAATCTTTGAACGGAATAGAGTACTACTCTTTCACAGTTGGAAGTCCAACTACAACAACAACTACAGGTGATCCTGGAGCATTATCGCCAGCTATACTAATTGCTGTAGCAATTCTTGCAATTGGGGTTGTCATGCTTGTCTATGTGTTTGTGATTAAGAAGAAATAGTAAATCTTGACCCAGCTCCTTTGAGCTGGGATTCTTCTTTCTTTATAATGCCAATATTACGGTAGTCTGAATCCTTTTATCTCAACACTATTAGTTAGTCATTGGCGATATTATTGACTATTTCTATGCGTTCTTTCCATTGGAATGAAGATTATACCAAGGTTAGAAATTTCCTCTTTTACACTTACAATCTAACCAAGACATTCCAAAATTGGATTCCTTCAATGTTTGAAAATATCAAAATGGGCCCTGGATGTACCGAGTATGATGATGAAAAAGACGAGTACATCAAAATCTGGGAGGACCCAACCAATTCTAATGAAGAGCAAAAGATTGTTGCAGTTACTATCTGCAAGCCTTCAGGTGATTGTCGGATTCTAATCCATCCAAATTATCGCGCTCATGAGAGAGACCTTGTCAGCTGGCTCGAGAACCAGCGTAAAGGAATGAAAGAAGAACCAAATCAAGAGCTCCAGTTATACTTCTTTGTTGATGAAGTGGATAGTATTCGGCAAAGCTTGCTAAAG
>JAUWOU010000146.1 GCA_030612005.1 Candidatus Thorarchaeota archaeon
ATCGTAGCACACCTATCATTCACGGCTGCAGTAGCTTGACTAAGTTGAATATACACTATTCAACAACCACTATCCGTCGTCTATTCTCTATTATAATTATTAGACCTATGATTATGCCAGCTCCTCCTACAATCCCGATAAGAAGAGGGTCAAAAAACCAAGGCAAATTTGGTATTGTTCCATTTGTTGTCGTGGTTGCAGAAATAATTGGGAAATTGTCCTGATCATTCTCATCAATGATGTATGCACCCTCTCCACTATAATCTGACCACCAATTCCCTGTATCAACTTGATTGTCCCAATGATTTAAGGAACCTTCACAGATAGCATTAGGTGTGTTGTATGCAAATGTATTGTTGTAAATTTCGTTTCGATTTGATGTGGTGTCCAGACATATTCCTACACCAGTATTATTGTAGATGTTGTTATGAGTTATCAGGCAGTCCGAGCTACTATTCAGTAGAACTCCTCGTTCATTTGAGTATACCGTATTACCACAGATCTCAGAACCATCGGAGTCATCCAAGTAAATTCCATCAATGTTCTGATAGATAGTGTTGTGAGATAGAGTACAATTCATACCAATTCGGAGATATATCCCCTCTTCGTTGTCCCTAACTAGACAGTTTGAGATACTACAATCGTATGACCAACTTAGATCAATCCCTCTTAGGCTATTTCGGATGTCTACATTTGCAATATCGATATCTTCCGAGTGTGAAATGCTTATTGCTGCCCTTGAATTGTAGTGTCCTATACCTCCTGAAATACTACACTGGACTGAATCCAGTAAGGTGACTCCAATCGTATTGTTGTAGAAATTGATGTTAACAAGATCACACATAGTGCAATTCACAAGTTTGATTGCTGAAGCATCCCCCGTTTCAAGATATTCGTCATACATTATATCCGAACTGATATCTTGGAAATCTCCTCCAGATATCGTAATTCCATTACAACTCACGAGTAGTAATTGACCAAAGGAATTCCCATCAATTGTTTCTTGATCAAGATGTGCGAAAAGTCCAATTGGTTCTCCGTGTACTGTATTTCCCACGAATCTTATTGTATCAAATTCCCAGCTCTCGTAGTTCTCGGTAGATAGATAGACTCCACCACTATCAAAGGCGTTGTTAGCTATATCACAATCTAAGAATGGTCCATTAGGCAATCCCCAATTCGAGTACCATCCAAAAACAAAACCATATCTCCCGTCAGTAACAGAATTTCCAGACACGTTGAAACGACTAGAGCCTTGGAGAACAATTCCATATCCGACATGAGAGACCGCATTTGAATATATGTCACAATCATGTCCATGGTGCATGACAATTCCATTATCATAGTGCCCGTTTTGTCCGATTATAAAATTCCCATGAACCTTCGTGTAATTAGCTTGAACCATCTCGATTGCTCTGAAACTACCACTGATTCTATTTCCTGTTATTGTGCTGCTATTTGTTGAAACATGGATACCTGTTTGGCAAGAGGTAATGTTATTGTTCTGTATGATGTTGTTATGACCATCCACATCTATACCAGAAAATCGGAAATTGGAAAGAATATTTTTCTGAATAGTACATGATTCTTCACCCCACGTTTGGATACCTATCCAAGTATACGAAGATTCACTGGTTGATGCTGAAAATGAGTTCTCAATTATATGGACATCATAATTCCGTGATGCTGTCATCCCAATCGCTGTTATGTTTTTGAATTCGTTGAGCGAGATCGTGCTATTCCTACAATAGTCAACACGCATTCCATACATACATGGTTCGTATCCTTGGGTGTTGTTTGATATAACTGTGGAATTGCTAAAAGTAACGTGAATTCCTGAGGACGAAACGCTGAGAATATTATCTGAAATGGAACAGTTTGAAAGACGATATCCAGAAATAGCAGCGAAACTATCAACAATATAGTTACTTTCTATCATTCCGTTACTTACGTTTGTGAGAGTAATGGGACAAATTTGTTGTGGATATGCGTATTCAAGGAGAGGTGATGTAAACAAGCAATCCTCTATGATGAAATGGCTAGTGGTGTTCGCAATCCAAATGCATGTTGAATTCGCTGACGTTATGTTCAGATTCTGGATGAGATAAGGATCTATTGCAGACCCATTACCTGGCCAACCTTGCGTTTCAAAATCGATGTTAGATGTTATATTGAAAGGTGTATGAGAATCATACGAAAGCTCATACATGCTTTGTTTTCCAGTGTTCTCTGTAGTCTTCATAACGTCGACCATGCTGATGGATATCATGAATGACAAACTAAGGACAACTACCAGTAAAAGTGCTGCTCCACGACGGACCATACTTAATTCCCTCGATTGGCAGTGGCAAAGCATCTTCACTTGAAGGTATATGAACATTTGCACATTTTGCGTGATTAAGAAGAAGAAGTGGTGCGCTCGCCGGGATTTGAACCCGGGCCGCATTTTATTGACTATTAATCACTTTATGGATTTTCATTTCTTCCAGTTAAATTCAAAAACAAAGATATTTGAATATAAGCTAAATTTAGATAATGTCTGGTTTAGGAGGTAGAGACTTGAGAGAATCTAAAGAAGATCCAAAAACTATAGCAACATATTGTAATGTATGCAATGGGACTAGAGTGTTGGATGTCAAGGGGATTTATCACTACACACCAAGGGATACAACAGGTGAATATGTTCCAGAGATTCAAGAAGTAGCTGTTCTTGGAGCGTGTACAGAATGCCATCAACCTGTACTAGCTAGTTCATGGGAATCACTTGATGATCCAGATTATCATGCATCCGAATATCATGTATTATATCCACGAGATAAAGGAAGTAAAAGAAAACTGAAATTTTCTTTACCTAAAATAATAACCAAATCGTACGATGAAGCTGTAAGATGTGAGAATAGTAAAGCTTGGAATGCATGTGCAGTAATGGTCGGAAGGGCTTTAGAAGCTGTAGCAAAAGACTACGATCCCAAAGTGAAAACAATTGCAACTGGAATAGAGAAGATGCATGAAGCCGGTGCCATAAGTTCGGAACTCCTTGAATGGGCAAACGCACTAAGATTTCTTAGAAACATTGGAGCTCATGCCTCACCTACAGATGTTGAAGAACTTGATGCTCGCGAATCTCTCGATTTCCTTCAAGCAATACTGGAAACAATTTACCATTTGCGCCCAATGTTTGAGAAAATGAAGAAAAGAAGAAAATAGGACTGTTTTTCACAAGGGGTATCGAATATGTTACAGATAAAATGATGTACTAGGTTGTTGTCTTAAGATGCAGAAAAGGTGGTGCGTTCGCCGGGATTTGAACCCGGGCCGATATAATTTATGCTAGGCAATATTTTTTCCAATGGGCATTTCGATTACTAATAAATAATAATCACGAACGTCAAACCAAGAATCATCATCAGGACCGCTTGTTCTCCAATATTCTCCGCGAATTCTTATCTCTTCTGAAATCTTGTCTGCGATATTTGCATTAGGATCCAGTATATCAAATCCAAGGATATCTCTATGATTTTGTGACCAATTGACGGAGTCTATATCATCACATATTTGGTCAACAATTGATGAATCAACTTCATAGTTAATACGAATTAAGTCACTACTGATATAGATTGTATTTGGAAGAAATGGTAATAATTCAAAGGGATTGTGTATAAGAGTTTCAACATCGGTTGTCTGTTCGAGTTTTCTAATACAAGCTCCACCCGGTCCAAAGTCTACACTCGCTTCTACAATCTCAATAATATCATATACATTTGTCCAATTAGTTTCTTCCAATTTTTATATCACCACCAGTGCAAACTTCTAATTGAGTAGACTACACAACTTCTTCTTTTAAACACTTGTCCAAATTATCTTTGAAATTAATTGGCAAAGAGGGAATGAAGTGGTGCGTCCGCCGGGATTTGAACCCGCGCCGATAATGGGTTCCTAACGACGACTCAGTCATCTGTTCATCGTAGCACACCTATCATTCACGGCTGCAGTAGCTTGACTAAGTTGAATATACACTATTCAACAACCACTATCCGTCGTCTATTCTCTATTATAATTATTAGACCTATGATTATGCCAACTCCTCCTACAATCCCGAGAAGAAGAGGGTCAAAAAACCAAGGCAAATCTGGAATTGTTCCATTTGTTGTCGTGGTTTCATTAAAAATTGGGAAGTTGTCCTGATCATTTTCATCAATGATGTATGCTCCCGTTCCATTATAATCCGACCAGAAATTCCCAGTATCAACTTGGTTGTCCCAATGATTCAAGGATCCTTCACAGATAGCATTAGGGGTGTTGTATGCAAATGTGTTGTTGAAAATCTCGTTTCGATTTGCTGTGGTGTCCAGAGCTATTCCTACTCCTGTATTATTGTAGATGTTGTTCTGAGTTATCAGGCAGTCCGAGGTGCTATTCAGAAGAACACCTCTTTGATTCAAGTATACAGAATTACTCAAAATCTCAGAATCATCGGAATCCTCCATGTAAATTCCATCAGTGTTCTGAAAGATAGTGTTGTGAGATAGAGTGCAGTTAAACGCAGTCCGAAGAACGACTCCTTCTTCATTGTCCTGTATTTGACAATTTGAGATACTACAATCGTATGACCAACTTAGTTTAATCCCTATGGGGCTGTTACTTATTTGACAATTTGAAATGCTACAATCGTTTGACGTAACGAGTTCAATTCCTATGGTGCTATTCCTGATATCGACATTTGTTACATCGATATCTTCCGAGTCTGATATACTGATTGCCCTCCATGAATTGTAATATTGGGTGCCTCCTGCAATGTTGCACTGGGATGAATCTTGCAAGGTGATTCCATACGTATTATTGTGGAAATTGATGTTAGCAAGATCACATGCTGTACAATTCACAAGTGCGATAGCTGCTGCTTGACCATGGTCGTAATAGATGTCGTGCACTCTGTCCGAGCTGATGTCATGGAAATCACCTCCCGATATCGAAATCCCAGTGCAACTCACAAGTAGCAACTGACCAAAGGCATTCCCATCTATTGTTTCTTGATCAAGATCTGTGAAGAACCCAATTGGTTCTCCATGTACAGTATTTCCGGTGAATCTTATTGTATCAAACTCCCAGCTCTCATAGTTCTGAATAATCGGATAGACTCCACCACTATCAAAGGTGTTGTCAACGATGTCGCAGTCGAAGAATGGTCCCTCAGGTTCTCCCCAATTTGCATACCATCCAAAAACAAAGCCACATCTTCCATCAGTGACGCAGTTGTTAGAAACGTTGTAACGAGTCGCGCCTTGGAGATTGATTCCATAGGCGACTTGAGAGATATCATTCGAATAGATGTCACAATCGTATCCGCCATAAATGGCTATTCCAGTTTCATACGCTCTTCTTCCAATTATAGAATTCCCGTGAACCTTTGTGTTATTTGCTTGTACCATCTCGATAGCTTTGAAACTGCCATTGATTCTATTCCCTATGATTGTGCTGTTGTTTGTACGAACCACGATGCCAGTTTGACATGAGGTAATGTTGTTCTCCTTGATAGTAAAGTTACGACCATTTACATGTATACCCCAAAATCCGAAGTCAGAAACCACATTTTTCTGAATCGTACATAATTCTCCCCGTACCCATATTCCTGCCGAGCTGAAATCATTGGTAGATGCTCTGAATAAGTTCTCAACTATATGAACATCAAAAATGCCACCCCACGTGAATAAACCAATCGATGTTATGTTCCTAAATTCGTTAAGCGAGATTGTGCAGTTCCTACAACCTGCAACCGTTATTCCATTAGAACACGGTTCGTATCCTTGCGTGTTGTTTGATATCATTGTGGAATTGCTAGAAGTAAGGTATACCCCAGATTCTGAAATGCTGAAACTGTTGTCTGATATGGAGCAATTGGAAATAAGATGTCCGGAAACAGCGATGCGACTATCTACAATTTGATTTCTTTCTACTATTCCGTTACTTACGTTAGTAAGAGTAAGGGACCCGACTCGTTGATCAAATGGAATGCCCTCGGCAGATGTCGACAACAAGCAATCTTCAATGATGAAATGGCTGGTGGTGTTCGCGATCCAAATACATGCGAAATCTGTTGATGTAATGTTCAGATTCTGGATGAGATATGGATTCGTTATAGACCCGTTACCTGGCAATCCTTGTGTTTCAAAATCACCATTAGATGATATATTGAAAGGTGCATGAGAATCATACGAAATCTCATACATTCTAGTTTTTTCAGACATCTCTGTAGTCTTCATGACATCAGTCATGCTAGTAGATATCATAAATGAAAAACTTAGCACAACTACAAATAATATTGCTACTCCTCGACGAACCATTCTCTAATCCCCTCGATTGGTAGTGGCAGGTCATCTTCGCTTGAGGCTATATGAACATTTGCACATTTTTTGTGATTAACAAGAAGAAATGGTGCGCTCGCCGGGACTTGAATTCCCGACTACGTTCGAAACTGAACGCAGTTCCCGGTTTCCGACCACATCCGTAATGCGATTGCCGGATCCGTGAGAGGGATCCATCATAACCCCATTTGGTAGTTTCTTAATGGGACTTTAAATTAATCCAACAAGACAAGTAATAGAGATGTTATTCCAATCTATAATCATTTCAATACCGCATCTTGTGGATTTCATTCAGGAACTTTACGAAAATACTAATTCAAGAATTATTCATACTGAAATCAACAGTGAAACTGTTGAAGCAGTTAGAAATGATATGACGCAATTGGTAACATCATTGAATGAACGATTAGTTCCAGATAGAATGAAGAATCAATTCCGAGTAGCCGTAGTAAAACATCGAATCTATATTTGGGAATCTGAAAACACTCTTGACAAATTGATTAATGCTTATTCAAAAGAGCGATTTTATTTTAGAAATAGAAGGAATCTCGTTGGGTTCGTAAGAAGGATATTTAGTGAACTGAATCTTGTTGAGTCATCTGCATCTATGAATCATCTCAATGAATTATTCTCGCAGCTACGAGATAATGGTTCAAAAACTAAAGCCATCCGCTCTTCACAGCTAAATATACGTGGGTATGATTTGAAATTATGCCTTGACATTTTAGGACTTGAACTCAACGATATCGAAGGAGAAATATCTAAACTAGCTGGGATAAATGGGCAAGGTGCTATTGAAAATCCAAAATTTCCAGATGGTGATAAATTATCCGAATTAAGAGCAAGACTTGGTGCAATTATCAACAGCGATTGTCATATCCGCAAGGATGGTATGATTACCTACTACGAGAGTAGCTTGGAGAGAATTGATTACGTGGAAACACTAGTGAAGGGGTTTGGGGATATTAAACTACATAGGGGAAAACGAGATGGTCGCTATGAAGTATGTCTTCCTCGAAGTATTGGGCGTGCTTTTCTATTCTGGGAATTTACTGCAGGAGACAAACCACTTCAAAATAACCGATTATCAGTTCATATCAGAAATGTGTCATTAGCAGATGTAAGAGCTTACTTCGAAGAGCTGATTCCCGAAGATGGATATTTTACTCCCCACGCAGGATTTTCTTGGAGCCGGTCAGTTGTTCTAGATCCTGGAATTAAGCGAGAAAAGTATCAAATTGTTCCTCTAGTGGGAATGGAGGAATTAAGCTTAGTTTGTGATTATGGTGATGACCATTGGACGGAGCGACAATTGATTGGGATTAGCCTTACAACTCTCCGAGAATTAACAAAATCTGAGAATGAACGTATCGCAGCAATAGCAAATAGGCTTCTGACAACAATACTAACAAACCCGAGCGCCCTAATGGATGACGAGATAAAACTACTTAGTCGTTTGAATATCAATGCCCATCCATACCCAAAGGATATTGTTTACTCAAATAGGACAGGACGATTCTCCATCAATTGGACCGCTTACGTATTCAAAAATGAAGACAAAATGAGATGGGCATTATTGTGCCCACCTAGAGATATTGTAAAACGGAAAAAGGTTACTGAATGGATTCGAGAGAATCAAGACCTATCTATCGAAGTAAAGAAGCAGTTACAAAGTGAAGGATATAGGATTGATTAGCTAGTTACACTACTGTAATGGTTATTTGAAAAGGAAGTGGTGCGTCCGCCGGGATTTGAACCCGGGCCGGATCCGATCTACGGTTCCGAGGGATTAACCCCCGCACGATGGCAGGGATCCATCATAGCCCCTTGGCCAAGCTTTCAGAAATTGAAAGCTTTTAGACAACGGACGCAATTTTGCTACTCTGACAACGAGCGCTGTAGAACTGAGCGCGTTGGTGAGCGTTAAAAAGCTTGCCAAATGATTCCCGGAGTTGAACGCAAATCACTACTCAAATTGTGAAATATGGCGATAAAGTGTTAAGGAAGAATGAATTCTCCTATATTGAGTGGAGCAGATGACCAAACTAGAAGACCTCAAGAAGAACATCATGCGAGATGTGTATGAGCGGAGGATGATTCTTACCTCGGTTCGTGATAGACCCGAGGGCTGGACTCTTCACTCTGGTTTATGGAGTCCGTTCTACATCCAACTCAGAGTACTAAGTTCATTTCCTGAAACCCTAAAATTGGTAGGAAATGCACTATCTATCTTGATTAAGGAAGAGGCTCCATCTGTCAATAGACTGGTTGGTATAGCCTTTGCTGGAATTCCAATTGCTACTGCTGTTTCACTTGAGTCGGGTATTCCCGCATGTCACACTCGCAAGATTCTTGGAGTTCGAACTGAGGAGGAGCTCTATGAGGCCATTGGG
>JAUWOU010000166.1 GCA_030612005.1 Candidatus Thorarchaeota archaeon
TTCGTAGACGAATGGATAATCTGATTCGTGATACAGAGAAAGCGAGAGGTGCATTCCATATTGTATCCACAGAGCATCCAACTGGAGAACAACTTCATCGTTTAGGCGGGCTTGCTGCGATTCTCCGTTTTCGAATTGGTAGGTAATCAAATCGGTTCAAACATTGTCTGAAGACGGTCCCAAGATGGATATTCATATGCAATTCCAATCTCTAGAGGACAAATATCTTCAAGACTTGTCTTTATTGTGTCAGGGATATCTTCCATAATCCAAGGAGCCATCTCTATTCTCATTCTAATTGTATCAATATTTAGCATATCTCTTGGAACTCCTAGTTGACTATGCAAAATATGATGAATCTGTTGAAGCTGTTCCTCATCTAGTTTTGACCCATGAATTGCTCTAATGATTCCTACGACTAGCAATGAGTCATCTGCATCACGTTCTTCAAATTCTCTTATTGTCTGTTCGAGTCGACGTTCAAGCCTGTTGCGCATTTGAACCCCATCTTTGAAACTCGCTGAGCAGAAGTGAACTGATAGACTTGAGAGATTTTCTACTGCCCAATCAAGGACCTCTCTGGCTACCTCGGCACTTCCTTCAATACTTGCACTTGCCATATCCGTTAAACGCATACCCTGAGATCTCAGATTCGCAAAATTGGTTTCACTTGCCTCAAGCTCATTCATGTTGAGAAAAGAGAGCCCGAGTTCTTCAGCTCGAAAAGCGATTTGTTTTAGCTTTTCAGCTTTTCCGGGTATTACAGGAACTTCAATTCCAACTTTCAATCCAGATTCTAGTGCACGCTCAATTCCAGACCAATCATCATTCTGAGGATGAAATCGAATCTCATCCAACCCTGCGTCCTTCAGTTGCTCTAGATTCTCTTGGCTGATTGTAGTTTTGCTCGTATATAGATGGATGTGGAAATCCGCTCCATACTTCGATTTTAATAGCCGAATATAGTCCAGAGTTCTTTCAAGCTTACATAGAGGATCTCCACCACTAATTCCTGCACCCTCACCCCGTATAGCATCTGTTTCGTAGATGATGTCTTGGTTATCAGAAACTGGCATTTCATCAGCAAAAACAAGATCCTTCCCTACTTTTTCTTCAGATAAAGGACAATAGTAACAAGAGCTGTCGCATAGACCTGTAACGAAGAGTACCATCTTTGAACCCTTTGTGCATAATCTACAACCCTTTGGAAGAGTCCCAACTAGAAGAGAACCTCCTTGAAGCTTCTCGATTTTTCTTACCAAGGGTTATCGCCTCCTTCCTTCACGACGTTCCATTGTTCTGCGTAAGGCTGGATCGCTGTCCTGTAATCTCTTTGTTACTTCTTCGAAACTCTCTGAGTCTTTTAATTCATAGGTCTGATAGACTCCAGTTCTACCAACTTGTTCACGTCGTGTTAGCACACGAACTCGTTCTCGCGCGATGTCAATAGAAACATCTAGTTTTTTGGCTACAATATATTCCTGACCAATTACACCAGATTCAAGATGCCCATTAGTCGTTGGCTCGATTAGAATCAATCGTTTATCCACTCCTGGAACTCTGGTTTCTGACTGTAGCGCAACAGAATCAAGAGAACCACCCCATTTGTAGAATTCTTCTTCTCTTGACATGAGTTTGAACATGGGAAAACTCACGACAACATCCCCTTCAAGATGAATATGACCCTTTAGAACCATTGATGGTGTTGCCTGAACAAGTTCTCTATGGAGTGGAGTTCCTAGAACCAATTCGAGTCTATAACTAGAGATTATCTGTGGGATGATGATATCAATATCTGAAGAATCGGTGACATCTCCTCTAGCAACTGACCCATGTACGAACGGTTTTGCTCCAGTTGTTTCAACTTGATTCATGACTTCAAGAGCACGTTTCCGAAGTCTATGAAGAGTATTCCATTGTGACTCATCATAGGAAACCTCTCTACTATCATGTAGAACTTCAGGTCTCTTTGTCAACCAATTTCAACTCCCGATTGAATCTAGCATTTCACACACTTTACATAATTTGGATGGAGAGGGAGAATTGCACTTTTCACAGAGGGTGAATTCCCACTTAGTGGAGGACTGTCTGAAGGCTCGAGTCATAGATTCTGCAGATCGTAAGGTTGCCAGTAAGGTACCTGGTCGTTTATACTCCATTTCGTTCAAGAAAGAGCGGACATCATTACGATAGGCCTCTTCTGCATACGGACAAGGTACATCATGATATGGAAGTTTCAGATAGTGAGCATATGCCACAACATCTCGCTCTGTAATCTCTATTATAGGTTTTATGCGAGGTACAAGACCTTCGACAGACAACTCCCTTGGAACACTGGTCCTAGCAATCCTTGCGCTGTCCCCTCGTAGTATATTCATGAGCACGGTCTGTGCTTCATCATCGAGATTGTGACCTGTTGCAATGACATTTGCTTCAAGATTATTAGCAGCAATATTGAGTGCACGTCGTCTAAATACTCCACAGTATGAACAGGCACCGAGCGAGTTACTTGATCTCCTTTTTACAATCTCATCAAGACTATACCCCAAGAGCTCTTCAAATGAGAAAACCTCAAGGGTGAGATCGAGCGATCGTGATAGTTCTCGAGCTGATTCAAGAGCTTCATTTCTATAACCTTGAATCCCCTCATCGATAGTTACAGGAATAATCTCCGAATTGGGATATGCGCTCTCGATATTGTGGAGGATATGTAAGAGAACTGCGCTATCTTTTCCTCCTGATATTCCAACAGCAATCCTATCGCTATCGTTCAGCATCTTATGTCGGTTGATGGTCTTTCGAACTCTATCAATCGTGGTCTTAACTAGGCATGCACTACAGAGGTGTTCGGATGTATATCTACGTAGATAGATAGCAGGTTTTCCACACTTGGAACATCCAGATTGCATAGTCATGACTACTCCGAGTCGTTCCAATGTGACTCGTCAAATTAAAGATATTCAATGGACTGAATGACGAAATTAGCTCTTGGTCTTTTCAGTTTTGGATTCCTTTATTTTCAAGTCGTCAACAATTTTAGAACGTCTGAGTTCCAGAGCTGCTTTAGATGCTCTGAAATTTGCCGCTTGAATTATGTCTTCTACCGTTCGGTGCCACTCTGCAGGAGATAATTTTGTGTAAATCTCTCTGAAAGAGTCGCTCAATCGTTCAATACGTGCTAAGCATTCAACGCGATCTTCAGGAAGTCGTTTCTCATCAAAGTACATGAGCGTATGTCCTTTCAACGCCTCCCAATCGATATCATTGTTCGACTGAAGAATTATTCTCAATTTATCCAGTGGATCTTTCCAAGAATCTGGAATGAACATGGTAAGATAGTCTGTGAGAGCTTTTCGTGATTTCTCTCGGACATCTTGTGTAGAACTTGTTTGATGGGTTATCATTTTGCATCAGAGTATAGTTATTTTCGTGCTTTATTAGGTGCCATAAAACTGTGTATTGACGGTAGAAAGTAATTCTGATTCATCAGAAACCATATTTCTATTGAGAGATACGAGTTCATATACCACTATCAACATGAAATAGTATGATAGGACTAGGTAAGTGGGCTAGTACTGTGGATGCAGCACGAAGCGCGCGACCGAAAGCCCGAAAGAAGATACCTTCTTCCAAAGGGAAGTCCTTACTCTCCAAGAAGGAACACACATCAGGTTCTGGGGAGTCCGCGGCTGTTCACTTTGTCCAATCGGACCTTGACAGTTTCAGTGATGGAACTATCAAGAGTGATAATGACACCGCCGTGGTAAGTACTGTGGAAACGCTCACTGTTACTGGAAGTGATGTTCCAGTGCTCAAACAGGAGAAGGAAGCCAGGTCTTCAGGAGGGATCCCATCCCGATGAATGTCGACAAAGCTCTTGCTAATTTTTGTAATTCCTTGGAATTACGAAGAGGTGGTGACACTGGCAAGAGAAGGGTGGAACATAGAAATTCCTTACAGTTGAGTATCACTCATCATAAAATGTAAGAAATAGGTCAGGATTACACATCAGACAAATCCATTCTGGCATCGTGAAATAGTTAATTTCATGCTTTATTAGGTGCTATAAAACCGTTTTTTGACTAGAATAGTCCCTTCCCCATAATCAGACTGAAAACAATGCTCAGAATCACAATGAGAAGGGCTGCAATACGGATTGGATACATGATGTATTTCAACTTCTTTTCATCTGATATGAACAGGCTTAGTCCGTTTGACAATAGCTTGTCGCCGTCAAGCATTGGAATTGGTAGTAAGTTAAACAGAGCCAATGAGATGAGGATAATGTAACACCAGAGGACTATCTGCTGCATATGAAATACAATCATAGGGGATAGAAGGAGGTCCCATCCAGCTTTTGCTTCCCAATAGTCTGCACCATATATTCCAATATAACCACGCGTCGCATTTTCTGCAGGTGGAGGAGTTGGAGCCAGTATTAACGTGATATCTCTGTCCAAAGTGTGGATTGTTAATTGAGAACCAGCAAGTGCGTCAATCATGAACACACTTACATCACTCCAACCATTGATCACTGTGTCATTCAAACCGATGATAACGTCACCGACAAAAAGCGCTTCCGCTGCAGGACTCTCTTCACCGAGTTGGTAAATGTATGCTCCACTTGGGGGATTATATGCGATTGATGCGATTGCACCAAAATTGACTAATATTGCAAGAAAAACAAAACTCCAAATTATGTTCGAATAGGAGCCAGCTGCAAGAAGTCGCATGCGCGCCTTTGGCGTTGCTTTCTTCTCAAATGCCTCTTCGTCAGGCTCAACAAATGCCCCAAACATCACTAAGAATCCAAGTAAACCACAACTCTTGATGGGAATATTATCCTTTGATGCTGCAAAACCATGGGCAAACTCATGGACCAAAATTGCTATTGCAAGACCGATAAGCATGTAGACTAGTGGAAGTCCTGTGATTGTCACTCCAGGGATTATTGGTACCACGCCACCTGCTTCAGCGGGTTGAGTGAAGAACTTGATAAGATTCTCACCAAACATCCAAAATGCAAAGATCATGCCGCCGAATCCAACTACAATACCGATGTTGAAGAAGATGATTGGAAACTTCTTTCCCATTTTGGTCAAGAAGGCATTAAGTCGCTCAGTCCTCCACATGAAGAAGAAGGGGGTTCCTGCTTCGATTCCCTTCTCTTGGAGCTTTTCAACACCAAGGTACTGGGCAACGAAATAAATGACGAGCCAAATGATACCAATGATTCCTAGTGCGGTCAAAGTGTCCATGAATCTATTCCGTTCCCCGAAACCTAGACATTCCTGGACATCGAGTCCGGGATGATGTTCGGTTCCTGTTTAATCGAGGCAGCTCTATGCAGATTTAAAGGATACGCTAAGGGTCTTACTTCTTCCTGTGCCCACACTGTGAACACATCTTTGATGAAGGAAAGGTCCTATATACAATGACAAGCTCACAACCGTACCACTTGCACTTGTACTCCAGCTGTCGTCTGAACTGATTTTGGATAATATTGGACATCTCTTAGATTGATAATGAATCAAAGACCATTCTTTCTAAAGGGTTGTCAACAGCTGGGCAAATCCTAGATAAACCTGGACATCTATGAAACCAACACTTGAAGAAATATCCTTTTTTGTATGAGCTTTTAAGCTCCTCACAAGACCATATACCGAACCTGAATGTTGATCAAAAAGGCCTACAGGTATGAACTGGACCCGAACAACATCCAGAGGTCGCACCTTGCGCAACATGCAGGAGTAGCTCGTTTTGCCTACAACTGGGGTCTCGAACAACGGATTGCACGGTACAAGAACAATCAGGGTAACGACCGGTTCACTGACGCCATGAAGCAACACAAACTCCTGACCAGCCTAAAGAAGGACCAGTTCTCATGGATGTACGAAACCTCGAAGTGTGCACCTCAAGAAGCCCTGAGAGACCTTCATCTAGCCTTCAAGAACTTCTACCGAGGACTCAAGTCTGGAAAGAAGATAGGATTTCCTCGCTTCAAAAGGAGGGGCGTCAGGGACAGCTTCAGACTGAATGGGACCATTAAGTTTCACAAACGGGCAATTCAGCTCCCACGGATCGGAAAGGTTCGAATCAATGAGCAGAGGAAATGTTACTACAATGGAAGGATACTCTCAGTCACAGTGAGAAGGAGAGCCAACAGGTGGTTTGTTTCAGTCACTGTGGAAGAGGACCTCCTTGACCCACTGGCTGTGCAAGGAGCACCAGTGGGAGTAGACCTTGGGGTCAAGAGCCTTGCCACACTCTCTGATGGGACCACCTTTGCGAACCCACGGGCCTTGGGAAGACGATTGAGGAAACTGAAACAACTACATAGGTCTCTATCACGAAAGGAGAAGGGAAGCAAGAACCACGAGAAAGCGAAATTACGACTTGCAATAATGTACCTGAGGTTCTTCAATGTCCGACGAGACACACTGCACAAGCTGACGACCTACCTTACCAAGAGCCACAGTAAGGTAGTTATCGAAGACTTGAATGTGTCATGGATGCTGAAGAACCGAAGGCTTGCAAGAGCTATAGCTGATGTGGGGTGCTACGAGTTCAGGCGACAACTGGAGTACAAGTGCAAGTGGTACGGTTCTGAGCTTGTCGTGGTTTCAAGGACATTTCCGTCCTCGAAAATGTGTTCACGTTGTGGGCACAGGAAGAAAGAACTCTCTCTATCAGAGAGGGAGTATCGTTGTGAACAGTGCGGACTGGTGATCGATAGGGATCTCAATGCTGCACTGAATCTAGTCGCCGTCAGTTTGCCGGAGACTCTAAACGCTTGCGGAGAGGAAGTAAGACATTGTAAATCTTCCGAGATTTGCAATGCAGCCTCGATGAAACAGGAACCGAACATCATCCCGGACTCGATGTCCAGGAATGTCTAGGTTTCGGGGAACGGTTATAATGATTGCGTAGCAGGTAAAGAGTAAAACGACGCCGACCCGACCGCAATCCTCATAAAGTGACATCTTTAGCCTTCGCAGGAGTGTCCAGTAGGATACTCATTACATTTGTAGGTAGGCGACTATAACATTGCCATTCAAACTTGTCATATCAGACCCCGAAACTGGAAAAGCAATCCAATACGAGCTAGATGAAGCTAAGACCAATTCATTGGTTGGAAAAATGGTTGGGGAGATTGTTGAAGGAGATGCCTTAGGCCTACCAGGAT
>JAUWOU010000089.1 GCA_030612005.1 Candidatus Thorarchaeota archaeon
CTATTACTACCCACAGCAATTCTGTTACCGCTCCATTTCTGGGGAACATACAATCTCACAGGACTTAATAATGGGGGCTTCTTTGTATTTGGTTTCTCAGATTGGGGAACCTTATTCAGTCTCCCACCTGAAACAACATACAAATCAGAAACGTTATCAAATCTGTACGCATTGGGGGGAGATGAGTTATATTTCACAACAACTGAAGAGATCCACTTCTATCTTGTAGATGAGAATGTACCAGATGTTCAATATGAATGGCAAAATTCTTCAGAGGTTAGTGAGTCGTATTATGGTACAGGTTTTGCATTCACCTTACCCTATTACTATACTAACTTCTCTTTTGTAGCTAATTGGACATTCAACATCTACAATCCTAGTCCTAACGCGACCGTTGATGTTACGGTGAATTTCTTTGGTTGTGAAGACAAGAATACGTTCTGGTGGTCTCGAACATATATTCAGTACCAAGAACCTACTGTAGGACTGCTTAGTTTCTGGATGGTTGGGTTAATTGCTATTCCAATTGTGTATTCCCACTTTAGAAAAGAAGTATTCATTGATTCTGCCTGATCAATTAGGTAGGCTAGATCGTCTTTTCTTATTCTTACCAATTGATTTTTCTACTCCCTTCATTTTGCAATTTCAATCCATTATCTCTTCTTCTATTTCATTCATCACAGAGAACCTCTCCCCGTGATAATGGAATTGAAAGTGTGGTCGTTCTCTATTCGGTAGACCACAACCAAGCAAAATGAATATTGTAATTGAAAAGAAGATGATGATGGAAGGGGGGTCCATAACTGAGATAAAAGGGGAGAAAGTCAGAGGCCAGAAGAAAATCCCCGCAATTAGTGCAAAGGTTACAATCACGGTGATGTATAAGCCCAAAGACCGCTCGCTATTGACCGCGTTTCGACTCATGACAAATCACCAATATAGATGATTCATACTAACTTGAAGATAGACTTCGGTCTACGCATAAGGGGTGATTGAATGAAAAAAAGTAGAAGGTCGAAACTTAGGTGGGCAGTGCAAGACTGCCCTACCAATTTCTTGAAACTAGTGGACTAGAAGTCGTAAGCCTTCAAAGTCTTTCTCTTGTTGTCCTTGCACCTCATGGAGGCGACTTTCAACATTTCAAGGACTGATTTGTTGATCGCATCATAAGCGTCAGATCCGACCATCATCTTGTTGTCTCTTGCAAAATCCTGTACTGCTTTCTTCACGAAGAAGGTATACTTTGCTTTCTTAGCTTTTGCCATTGTGTTTTCCTCTTAGTTAGTGTCCTGCATTAAGAGGTGTGGTAACAATAGAGTTTCCAACCCCCTGGTAACAGGCAAAGCGACCACCTTTTCTTCACTAATAAGCATATGTCGCATAGAACGCTTCTACTCGTGTTCTAACGGAACTAGGATATTTCTACGAAATATCAGAAAAAATATCAAACTGTAGCCCAATACAGTAACTTTAAATGTAATAATGTACAGTTACCGATAGCGGATTACAATGAACGATAATGTTGACGATATTAGAAAAGAACTCGACGAGGTTCGCAAACTCAAAGAAGAGCTGCGACGAGAGGTCGATGAAGTACGACGTGAGAAAGAAGACACAATCAGTCGTGAAGTAGATAAGGATAGAGCAAAAGCTCGACATGGCCGAAAGCCTCGAGCTCCTCGCCCCCCACATAGAGTTCCACCAGTACCCCCAGTACCCCCAGTACGTGAAATAGATATTGACTTGAGTGGAATTACCGATAGTCTTGAGGACATGATGGATGGACTTGGGAAATCGATTGAGAACAGCATCAAGGGATTCGAAGGGGGCGGAAAGGGCTTCCGGATCCCTGGGATTCGTGTTCACAGAACTGGTCGAAGAAGAAAAAGGAAAGTACGAAAGAGTGACATTGAGAAGATTCCACCTGAACGAGTAGCAAAGATAGTTGCTCCACTGGGTAGTGAGGAGCGCTTGAGGATTCTGGAATTTCTCAAGGGTGGTGGAAAGAACTTCAAAGAGATCGAAGACTTCACAAAAAAGAAAGGAAGCTCACTCACTCATCATCTGAACCCGCTTGTTGAGGCTGGGTACGTTGTGAAGGGTGAAGTTAGAGGTACTTACTACTTGACAGTAGAGGGACGATTGGCTTACCGACTTTCACAGTGGCTTACACACAGAGTCGAAAAGCAGAGAACCAAAACTGGTAACAATGGATCAAACGGGGACGCAGAAGTTACTGTTGACTTTGAAGAAGACTCTGAAGATGATGGGACAGTTATCATTGTAGAGGACGAAGAGTCACTTGAGAAGGCTGCAGAACATCTTGATCGAGTTGCAGATGAGGTTGATAAAGCTCGGGATGAAATCGAAGAGGCTGTTGAAGAAATAGAAGAAGCAAAAGAAGCTCACCTCGAAGAACTCGAAGAGATAGAAGAAGCAAAAGAAGCTCACCTCGAAAAACTCGAAGAGATAGAAGACGCCAATGAAGATGACGACATGGATGACCTTGACTGGAAGGACTAAGGAGGAATTTGTTGATGAAGAATGTACAACCCGATACTATGGCTATGGTAATTACTCAAGAGCATGAAATCATATCACATGAGAAAGCATTCGTCAAGATGGAAGCTGGATGCCTGTGGGTATATCTCCTAGAAAATGACAAGCGGGTAGGTGTTGCTTATGCAGGTCCTTCTCGCTTCGCAGTTGATGCAATAGCTGAGACCGATATGGGGGCAATGGGTGAATCAGTGATAGGTTCCCTTGATGGGATACAGCTATTCATTGGTCTTTCATCCTTGGAGAATATTTCAAAGAGTGCTGAGAGCTCTGATCTTCAGAATCAGGGATTCCAAGATATTGGTGCCTTCACTGAGGATATTGAAGTCACTATCAAGGATCACTGGAATGGTGATGACAAGAAAACGACCATTGATTCTAAGGAGGACTCAAAGATCCTCTTTGGAAAAGATTCTGAGAAGACCAAGGTCCTTCTTGTTCTAAGTGAGGAGAAAGGTCTGGTTTTCACTCATGGTAAGATAGTCTATGTAATAGGAGATGACAATATGGTTTCAGTAAGCAAATCTGGTGTAGTGATTACAAATCGTGATGGCAAGCAGCTCATTGTGGGTAAAGGCGGTATAGTAGGACTTGATAATTTACTAGATATCGGACCAATTGTAACTAAATCTGTGGCAGGTGCAATGAAGGGCTTGAAAGGATTAAAATCCATGAAGCCTATGATTCATTCAATGGGTTATTCTCCCTACGAAAATGTAGATGACTTTGATTGGAAGGATTGATTCAAGATGGATGAACACATAGGGCGAATTTCACGTTTAGAAACATCCGTTGTGAACTTCATCTATCACGAATCTTCAAGCATGGTATCATCAGGATCACATTGTAGACATACCGAAGATTCACACGACTAATGATTACGCATATTCTCGAGTCCCTGTCCTCTGATGGGGGCTCAACTCTTTTTCTGGAATTAATTTCCCTTTTGCATTGCTCTAGGTCGTATCTGAAGATCATAGAGAGAGAAGTATTTTCCTTTCCTCCGCATGAGGTCTGCATGCTTTCCTGTTTCTACAATCATGCCATTCTCGATAACAATGATTCTGTCTGCATTCACTATAGTAGAGAGTCTGTGTGCAATCACAATCGATGTTCTTCCTGAAAGAAGGACTTTCATTCCTTTTTGGATTGCATGTTCGGTATAGATGTCGACTGAACTTGTGGCTTCATCCAGAACGAGTATTTTTGGATTTGCAAGGAGTGCCCTGGCAAAACTTACCAGCTGACGCTCACCCTCCGATAACCTGCCACCCCGCTCGCCCACCTCAGTATCAAAACCATTCTCTAGATTTTCAAAGATACGTCGAGCTCCTATTGTTTCAGTGGCTTCTATTATTTCATCATCAGATGCTTCTGGTCTACCATATCTGATGTTTTCCTTAATTGTACCCATGAAGAGAAATGGATCTTGGAGAACAAGTCCTATCCTAGAATGTAGCGACTTTTGTGTGACACTACGGATGTCAATGTCATCTATTGTGACTGAACCATCAATAATCTCATAGAATCTATTCAAGAGACTGACAACTGTGGTTTTACCTGCACCTGTATCTCCAACAAGGGCAATTGTTTCTCCAGGTTTGATGTCAAGACTGAAATCCTGTAGTATTATTGGTCCATCGCCATACCTGAAAGTTACATCATTAAATTGCACATGTCCTTCAATCTGTGGCATTGGTATTGCATCTGGTCGGTCTATTACTGCAGGACGCGAATCAATCACTGTGAATACACGTTCTCCTCCTGCAAATGCGCTCTGGACTGAGGTGTAGAAGTTTGCAATTATTAGAATTGGTCGGAAGAAACGATCGTTGAACTGGAGAAAGAGAACCAATGTTCCCAAGGTCATTCCAGATGCAGGGTCTAGATATAGCCAACCACCAACGAGTAAGACCACAGCAAGGCCCAGTCCACTTACGAAACGAATTGCAGGGAAAAATGTAGCCTGTGCTTTTCCAGCAGCCACATTTGATTCATAATCTGCCTCATTGAGTTCGGCGAAAATCTCTGCGCTTATTCTCTCCCTCGCGAAACTCTTTGTCACTTTAGCCCCTGAGATACTCTCTGCAAAGTTTGCAGTCACGCTCGATATAGTTTTTCTAGTTCGTCTATAAGCTACTCTTAGTTTCCTTCTGAAGTAGAGTGTAAGAAATAACAAAATCGGGACCACTGTTAGTGATGCCAGAGCAAGTCTGAAATCTACAGTAAAGATTACGACACCTATTACAAAGACAACAAAAATCTGAGCAAATGTGCTGATCAGACTTCCAGCTAGTAGTTCACTCATCCGGTCAACATCATTCGTTAATCTTGAGATGATTCTCCCACTTGACGAGTGGTCGTGGAATTCTTCAGACATCTCTTGGACATGGGTGTAGAGGTCTTGTCTGATATCATAGACAGCTCTCTGTCCCATCAGTGCCATAAGATATTCAGTGCCATATGCTGTAAGCCAAACAAAGAACATTACAATGATGTAAAGGGTTGCAGTGGAAATGATTCCAGTTAGACTTCCACTAATCACAGCATCTGGGAAATCAACATCAATTGCCTGTCTAATAATGAAAGGAGTCCAAATATTTAGACTAATTCCTATTGCAGTTAGTACAACTACTGCTGAGAATAACTTCCTATATGCAATGATATACTTCACCATTCGCCAGAGGAGTGTGCGGTCTGCATACTCAAAGCTCCTTGCATCTGGGTCATCTTCATGATCGAGACTCAAGGTCTTTCACCCTCCTGAATAGTCATGTCAGAGGCTGTATCATCTTCCACGAATGCAGCAAGTTCCATTTCTGTTAGAGTTTGATGGATACCTAGGTACAGCCCATCTTTGGCAATGAGCTCTTCATGAGAGCCCTTCTCTACAATTTGCCCACGTTCCATCATCACAATCAAATCTGCGTTTCTTACAGTACTCAACCGGTGAGTGATGATGAACGTAGTTCGATTTTTCATCAGATTCTCCAATGCTTTCTGAATGAGCATCTCAGTCTTTGCGTCAACAGAGCTTGTAGAATCGTCAAGAATCAATATCCTCGGGTCCGCTAATAATGCTCGAGCAATTGCTATACGTTGTTTTTGCCCTCCCGATAATGTTACACCACGTTCTCCAATTTCAGAATCATATCCACCTTCGAGGGATATTATGAAGTCATGAATCATTGCTGCCTTAGCAGCACTCTCAACTTCTTCCAGCGAGGCTTCTGGTTTTGCAAATGCAATATTCTCTTTTATTGTAGCACTGAAAAGAAATGGATCTTGATGAACCATTCCTATTCGTTTTCTGAGATCGTCAAGTGCATAGAGCCTGATGTCAATCCCATCAATACATATTGTGCCTGGTGGTTCTACCTTGATGGTTGCTCCTTCGATATCTACACTGTCATTTTCTACCAAGTATTCAGCATCACCAATCTTCACTTTTCCCTTGGTAACATTGTAGGTCTTACCGCGAAAAGTAACAGTGCTATTAGTATCTGCGTCGTAAAATCTTGGGATTAGATTTACGAAACTAGTCTTTCCCGATCCTGTTCCTCCTAACAAAGCTACAATCTGACCAGGTTTGACATTCAATGTGACATCTCGGAGAATATAGTTCTCTCCACTATAACTGAAGAAGACATTGTCAAAATCTACAGCTCCTTCAAAATTCGAAGCATCAACTGGTTTTTCTGGGTTCATTACGGCATCTTTAGCATCTAAAATAAAGAAAGTACGTTCACCCGCGGCTGAAGCTCTTTGATACATGCCTACTCCCCAACTGAGGAATCTAGCAGGCATTATCAACATACCAATTAGTGAAACAAATCCTACAAACTGGCCCATAGATAGAGAACCTTCCACAATGAAGAATCCACCAATGTAAATTAGAAATCCAATCACAGCTCCAAAGAGTGACGGGAGCATCGGATGATAGAATGCCATCATTCTACTGGCTTCGACCCTGAGGTCAAGGAAACCCTTGTTTTCCTTCTCTACTCTTTTTGCTTCACGAGCTTCAGATGCGTAGGATCTAACCACTTTATGTCCAATAATATTCTCAGCTATAACTGAACTGAGGGAACCATATTGCTTTCGAGCTGCGTAGAAGACTGGTCTTACTTTCTTAGCAAACACATAGATGAACATAACAATAATCGGTAAGAGCACCACCATGTAGACAGTAAGATCTGGGCTCACTATGTACATCACAAAGAACGTTCCAATCAACATGGATGCTCCAATCAATATGACTCGGAACCCCCAGAAGAGAAACTCCCTCATTGTGGTTACATCGGTAGTAACCCTGGCTAATAGCTGCCCAGTTTCGTTCTCATCATAGAATGCAAGATCTTTTTCCATTAGACTATCGTAGACTTCTTTGCGAATATCATAGATGACTCTCTGGGAGTTAATAGCAGCTCCATATCTTGCAATTATGTCAAAGAAACTGTATAGAGCTCCTAATGAAATGTAAAGCAATATGTAAGGTACCAACTGATCCATTTGGTCTGCAAGGATAATATTGTCGATGATATGAATAGTTACTAAGGGCGTAATTAGGTTGAATACAACACCAATGACCGATGACAGAAGAAATCCAATAAAGATTACTTTGTTTCTCAGCGCATAACCCGTGAGTCTTCTAATATGACCCAATCTTTCAGCCCCATTTTTTTGAAATTCTCGTATGTAATGAGTGTTGTTAATTCAGCCACATCTAGCAGCGAGTAAAGTTCCCAAGTGTCGACATTCTTCTATTACTGATTCCCCAGGATAGTCCTTTGCTTTAATCGGTAGCTCAATTACTAACTCTGCATCGAGTTCTTTCAATCTGTTGGAAATCTCATCTGGAGCCTCTCCACTCCATCCATATGAACCGAAACCTGCGGCTGGAAGTCCCTTCAAGTCTGTAAGTTCAGAAATGATTCGCTTTACCATGGGAAGTACTCTCTTCATTCTGGTCGAGCTACCTATGGCTAAAGCACAGATATCGGTCAGTCCATTGAACTCTTTGGCATCAATAACCTCACATTCAGCACCAGCAGATATTACACCTTCACATATTGCTTCTGCCATTGCCTTTGTTCGGCCCCGAGTGCTCTCGTAGATAACTCCAACTTTCATCTTGCTTCTTTTCGATATTGGCAAGCACGTAACAAAAGACTATCGAAATAGGACTTTACTGGAACACCACTTTGCTGATAAGGAACGACTGATGCGTAGCATGTGAACATGTCAGGTTAAATATGTAAGATTTGTTACTAAAAAGATAATTTATACCTTTCATTGAGGGTTCTAATCACTAGATGCAATCCCATTCGACTTCGATGAGTTAGTTCATCTGCAATATCATATTCTCGTACGAGTTCATATACTCACAGGACCATAGAACATTATGAACGGACTAGGGATGTGGCTCACCCAAAAGGATAGAGCCATACTGAAAGCCCGGAGGAAGACTCGTTCTTCTGATAGGAAGTCCGCACTCCCCCAGAGGACACCAGCCTCAAAAGGGGAGTCCGTGGCCGCCCCCTATGACCAGACTTCATTTGTGGAGTTTGTGAGGAGTGAAGATCCTGCCATGGTAAATGCTGTGGAAACACCGTCTGCTATCACACCATCTGGTGAGTGTGAGTCAATGCAGCGGACAGAAGCCGGGTCCCATCGGAGGAACGATGTTCCAGTGAAGAGGGGCAAAGCTCGTGACAATTTGAAAGACTCCGGTCTTTCGGAAACTGGTGACAGCAGTCATGAGAAAGGTGAAACACAGAAGTCTCTTATAGTTCACTCACAATTGTAAGAAATGGATTATGTCAGAAGCGATACGAAAGAAAGCAGTCAAAGTCTGTAAGATACTCATCCGCAAGTATGGTAAAGAAGTGAGTGAGAGAAAACTCCCTCCACTCGATGAGCTTGTGATGACAATCCTTAGTCAACATACCAACGATATCAATATGTTTCGTGCTTTCGAGAGTTTGAAAGCGGCTTACACTTCTTGGGAAGAGGTCCTTGCTGCTCCACAAGACGAGTTGGCTGTGACTATTCGTTCATCTGGAATGTACAATCTTAAGGCAAAACGAATTCAAGCCACCCTTAGGGAAATCCAAGAACGTGTCGGCAAATTGGATATATCTCATCTTGAAACAATGGAGATAGCAGAGGCAAAAGAATGGTTAACATCTTTGCATGGTGTAGGACCAAAGACTGCTGCAATAGTTCTGTTATTCTCTTTCGGACTTCCTGTGTTGCCTGTTGATACCCATGTTTGGAGGGTAACAAAACGATTAGGTATCATCGAGATGAAGGTTTCAAGAGAAAAGGCTCATGTTCTCTTGGAACAGATCCTGCCCACTGATTGTATTCCATCTCTCAACAAGAATCTGGTTAGGCATGGCAGGGAGATTTGTCGTGCACAGAATCCTAAGTGTCCTAACTGTTTTCTGAATAATATTTGTGATTTCTATTTGCTTATCAAATGAAGTTTAATGTAATAAAACGGTCATTCTATCAAAAGTTACAATACAAATTGTTTTAACCCCGTTTTAATCGATGTACATCTATACAAACCATGGAGATTGAACCTTTGGAAGTTTTCCTATTTACTATTGGGGCAGCACTTGTGCTTGCATACATTGGTGCGTTCATTCTCAAGAAATTAGGCATTCCTCAAACATTAGGGTTCATGATTGCTGGTATAATTCTCGGACTCACCAATATTCTATCTGAACAAGGTGTCAACGATTTACGATTCTTTGTTGCTTTGGCTCTGGGTCTGATAGGCTACAATATAGGTCATGAATTGAGTAATCCCAATCTTACAGGAAAAAGAATCAAGAAACTCTTGGTTATTGTAATTATAGAAGCCACAGCAGCCTTTGCAATTGTAGCTTTTCTTACATACATTATTCTATCATCAATAGCATTTCCATTCTCATTTCCTACTGCAATTCTATTCGGAGCCGTTGCCAGTGCCACTGCGCCAGCAGCAACAGCTGATGTTGTGTGGGAAAATGAATGTGAGGGACCTGTAACATCTTCTCTCATGTTCGTTCTTGCTGCTGATGATATTGTTGCAGTGATTCTTACCAACTCAGCAATTGCGTTCGCACTGTTCATCTACGTTCCAGGTTCAATGACTTTGACAGCAGTTATGATCGAACCTCTAATTGGTATTATTGGTTCAGTGGTTCTGGGCATTGTCTTCGGATTTCTATTCCTCTATCCTATTAACAGAGAGAAAGATCGAGGGAAACTTCTTGAACTTGAGATTGGCATGGTAATCCTGCTGATAGGAGCTATTCAGCTCATCAATGGGTACCTAGACTCTCTTGGATTCTTCATACACATTAGTGACATCTTTGCAGCTATGGTCTTTGGATATGTAGTACGGTCAAGAATTAGCAAAGACAAGGAACAAATTCCTGAACTACTTCAGCGAGTTATGGCTCCAGTTGTCATGATCTTCTTTGTCATGGTGGGAGCTAGAATGGCTCAACTTCTTACCGCCTCAGAAAGCCTTCTTTTGATTGCTTTGACTGCAGGTCTATATCTTGTTGGTAGAACTTTTGCAAAATATTTTGGAGCAGCTCTTGGTGGTCGTATCGTAAATGAAGTTCCTGCAGTCCAAAAGTATCTTGGTGGTTGTCTTCTATGCCAGGCTGGTGTTGCTTTAGGTCTCTCGTTCATAATTGAAGAAACCTTTGTTGCATTGGGTGGGGATGCACAGACAATGGGTATGCTGATTCTTGGTGTTGTTGCGCTCTCGACAATGGTCCTTGAGATGATTGGACCAATGGCTGTGAAAAAGAGTCTTAGAGCAGCTGGTGAATTACTGGAAAATGGCCCCCTGTTTGAACCAGATGAGGTCAGATTATTCGATGTTCCTCCGGATGCTCCATACTCCAAATGGCCTGAAGAGAACAACGATTCTAGGACTGTAAATGAAAGAGAAACATAGCATATCCGTTAGATTAACAAGACATTCTTTCTACACTTCCACTCATGACAGATGGTAATTGTATACGTGAAGAGCCTTGGCAGATTCTGTGTCGAGTTGTAAAGCAGGAAGGAAATTGCGCAGCTGGACACAAAGTAGGCGATGAGGTTCTCTTTACTGGTGATGAAGTAAAAGGGAAAATCTGTATCAGTGCTATGTATTCCATGTTGCCTAAGATTTATGCGATGATGCACAATGCAAAGTTTCCTTGGCTAGATGATCAGTGTGTCGCAACCCATGCATGCCCAGATGGATTTAATCCATTGATGTATGAGCTGCGCCGTATTCCAAGTGATTAACCCTATTCATCATCTTCCTCAAGTACATCCGCATTGGGGTCTTCGTTCGGATCCAATAATGGTGCGAAAGCTCCTTGGAGGTCCTCCAATATGGCATCTTTCTCTGGACGATTTGACATAACTGGAGCAATACGACCAAACCATCCACAATCAATACAATACAATGCTGGTTGAAGGCCTCCTGGAAATGCACCGAGATCACGAGCTGAAGTCAGGTTAATCAATCGTGGGCTCTTGCAGAGGGGGCAAACTGCGATATCAACATCTTTACCCTTCTTCTTCCACTCATCAAGAGCTTGTCGCACTGCCATGAGTCTCCTTAGCTCTTGTAGTTCTTTCTGAGAAAGTTGTCCTGATTGTGGTCTTGAAGCCATGGTCACCAAGATAATTAATTGAGGAGCTAATTTACCTTTTGTGATATACGACGATTTGTACTAACCACAATATCAGACGTATTCATAAGTCCTGAAACCATGGAGGAAATTGACGATGAACGATAAAGAACTTATTCAACTTGCAGCAAATTCAACTCGAAAATGGCGAGATATGGAAATACGCCTGCTTGAAGAAGCTGGTTGTGATGATCTCTCATATCGCCCAACAACAGGAATGGCTTCACCAGGTTGGGTGCTTGGGCATCAGGCTGCAGTCTTTGATTTCACTCTGAATGTTCTAATTAAACAAGGATCTCCAAAGAACGAGAAACTCGCTAAACTGTATACTCCTGGAACTTCTGGAGATTGGGTGGGCACCTCCAGAGATGAAATACGAGATTATTATGATAGTGGTGAAAGAGAACTTCTTGAGTGGATTGAAACTGCTAGTGAGCCAGAATTGGAGAGGGTCATTGAAGAAGGGAAGGCACCATCCTTTTTCGTTGGATCGACTGTACGTCAAGTGATATCGAGTACGTTTACTCATCTGGATTATCATTCTGGACATTTGACTGCAATCCGAAAAGATTGGGAAACATCGCAAAAGGCAAAATGAACCCAAAATCTACAGTTCACTCAGGCAATCTTCTGCATATTGCTTAGCCTTGATGATATTCTCTTTCTGTCTGTGTGAAACCTCAACAGTAAGAGGTCCCGAGTATCCAGAGTCATGCAATGTCTTGACTTTAGTGTATAGCTCTATCTCTCCTTCTCCGGGGATTATGTAGTGTCTACGACCATCTTCACCTAAGAGATTCCCGTTGCTATCCCGAAAATGGATGTTAGCTATCCGGTTCCCAAAAGTATTGGTTAACCAATTCATGTCTGACCCATTAAGGTGCATGAACTCCATGTCTATCGTGATTCCTAGAGACCTGTTATTGTGCTTTTGAATCTCATTGAGAATGTACAAGTCAACATCCTTGATGTATGGAACATTCTCAAATGTCAACATACAATCAACATTCTCGGCTTCATCGAGAAGTAATTTGTACCTCTCTGCCCACCTTGAACTAGTGAGTTGATCTTGTTCTGGTAGGTGTAGTACTGCTACTTTGAGTCCACATGCTTCTATGAATTTGAATGATGAATGGACTGCTTCACTGAACTCTTTTTCATCAAAGGTAACAAGGAATTTTGGCAAATGGATTGAATATGATTTGAGTGAGAGATCATCTAATGTTTCTTGTATCGTGTTTCCAACCCAATCCGGCAAATTACTGTACCAGAGCTCTACGGTATCATAACCCGCAGCTTTCACATTGGCAAGAGATCGAATCATGTGTGCTAATACTTTCTCATGTGTGGACGATGACCTGATACCACCAAGTATTGAGCATGAAATGAACAATTACGTAATCTCCAACTGAATAAATCAAGAATAGAGTTCGAGGAACTCAACAATTCCTGTGTTTATTTCCTTTCTAAACCGGTCTATCTCCTCTCGCATCTCTGGGAATAGTGAATCCTTTCCCTCAACGATCATCTTTCTGTGTATCATTCCAATGTCATCATTATAATGAGTGATTCTCGAGTATATTTCCCAAAGCATTCTCCTCTGTTTATCAGGAATATATTCTGCACGGCCTGATCTTATACCTAATATCCAGAATCCTTTACGAAGAGGTAAATCTGTTTTGAGTGTTTCAAGGTTAACTCTTAATTCCTCAAGCAGGTCTAACATTAATACATGTCCAGTCTTCTTGTTATTCCTGATTTTGAAGACTTCTCCCAAAGCAGTTCCTGCAAGCATACCAAAAAAGATTGACAACAACCTATAGCCATCTCTTATTATTCCCTCAACTCCTCCCGGATTGAGTAATATGACAATGGTTGCAACGATGATTATAGTGAAAAAGATTGAAAGCC
>JAUWOU010000264.1 GCA_030612005.1 Candidatus Thorarchaeota archaeon
GAAGAAGGAAATGGTTTCCCTCAGTCTGCTCGAACCTCTGGTTAATCGGAGCAGGTTCTATCCTGACCAGTATCAGTATCCAAAGACGTGTAAAGATCTTCTGGTATCAACTCGTGGTTCAGAGGTCACCATGGTCATCAAAGAATGGGGTCAGGGGTTCAGGATAGAACTGGAAGATCTTCCTAGAACTTCTACATTGGATAGTTTAGAAACAATAGAATTTACCAGTTATTCTCTTGATCTCTTAACGGAGTGTGAGGAACTCTTCGATTCTGACTCAGGGACCAGATATCCTGTGAAATTGAATGTGAGTGATGTCATGCACAAATCCTTTCCCAGGAGTGATGAACACTCTCGACTGGCTCAGGCAATTCATGAAGCCGAGGAAGATATGGGTCGGGAAGAAAAATACAAAGCGATAGAGGCCGCAGAAGGGATGGAACCTGAAGAAGAGTATCTTGAACCTGAGTATGAAGAGGGGTTGGATGAAGAACAGGACTACGAGAGTATTCGTTCCGCATCACCACTTGAAGAAGAGAGTGAAGAAGATGAACTTGATGAGGAGGTAGAGTACCTAGAACAGATCAAGGAGTTGGAGGCGGACCCGACAAAGAACTTTCAACTTGGGTATAGATATGTGAAGTTAGCGCAATGCAGGTCCGATTCAGACTTGGCAATCAACGACATCATAAAAGCACTAGAGCTATTGGAAGGGTGCGACCATTCTGACAGGAGCGTAGTACTCTGGCATGTGAATGCGCTCATCACAAGATGCGAATTGTCTGTGCTGCAGAAAGATGATAGTGACAAGACAAAGGAACTTGGGGAGTGGGTGAAAGAGATGCATGATATGTATGACCAGTTACTTCAGATGAGTGCTTTTGGAAAAGATTATCCCGATATGAGAGGACGGATTCGACAATTACAAGAGAAGATCGAGCTGTAGAAAAACTATCTTGAAAACAAAGGTGCATGTTGGACTTCTGACCTTACGATAGACGCATTTTGCAGTTTTTGTGGGTTTCAATTGTAGTATTTTGTATATCAAGTTTTGATAGGTCCCATAATTGAAAATCTTGCATATTATCTTACATTTTTCAATAGCAATTATTTAAGAATCTGTAAGATTTCAATCTTTCTAGTTTTCTAATCTAAATCAGGGATTGGCATTTCAATAGGAAATTTTTCTCCACAAGGACAAGTTGCATTGATTGGATACTTGTCTGGCGTATCAATTCCGATTGTTGCTCCTTGCATTGCAGCTTTGTCAATCATGGTTTGTATGCTATGAACCATATACCTTGCAAAACCAGAAACAAGATCCGGAATTGACATATCATCAATCCAGTAGACAAATCGTGAACACGAAGGACAATGACTCAGCAATACTTGGGTTTCATCACTACAGTTTTGACAATGTAATTTAGTTTGATGGTATTCTGGAGCTTTAGGGCATGGTAAGGTAAGCCCATTCTTTGTACCACATCGGTACCAGTAGTATTCAAAGTTGATAGTCTGGTTCATTGGAATTCACTCAATGCTGATCTGTTACAAAATATATCGCTATATTACACTAGTGATTTCTCTATCATTTTCTACAAGATGGGGAGCTAATAAGGCACCTATCTAATAATACAACGACGTGTTCATAGATGTTAATTGAAAGATCGAACACCAAGTTATTGTCCCTTCTCTTAGTATTCCTGACAGAGAACTTTGAAACAAGTGCAAATCGATGTAACGTCTGTGATACTACTGCACCTAATTTTGGTAAGTCCTTCTTCATAAGTGGAAAATGGGTATGCATGAACTGTATTGTACAAAGGATTAGTACAAACGCCTGTTAGTCTATATCTCCTAATCCCAACAGTGAAAAGTGAGTACGATATGTTACAACCCAAGGTGAATCTAATGAAGACCAGAGTTCAACCACATCTAAGAGTTGGAGAAGGCGACGTAGAAGAAGTCGTAATAATCACAGGTAATCCCGATCGGGTTCCGAAAATTGCATCAAAATTTAAGGATGCTGAAGAGAGAGCTCGCTATCGAGGTCTTGTAACTTATCATGCTTATACCCCAAAAGGGAATCCAGTAACAATCTCAGGTACAGGTATGGGTGTTGCATCCACTCACATCTGTATCGAGGAACTGGCAAATCTGGATGCAAAAGTGATACTGAGATTAGGCAGTTGTGGTGGAATCGATCCAACAGTAGTAACTGGCGACGTTGTTGTACCCACTGGGTGTGTCAGGGATGAGAGAGCAAGTCTAAACTATGCACCAATTGAGTATCCCGCAGTAGCTTCACCACAATGGTTTAGTGCACTTCATCATGAGATATCAAAACTCCTACCCTCTGATCGTGTCTATTCAGGAATATGCCTCACTACCGATATCTACTATGCTAACCCAATTTATGATAAGTTAGACCTCTGGACTCGTGCGAAAGTCAAGTGTGTCGAAATGGAGAGTTCACTCGTGTTTACCTTTGCTCAAACCCGTGGACTTGACGCTGCATCGATTCTGTCCTGTGATGGTAATCTTCATGGGGGCGAACAAAAAGGAGAGCAAAAAGATGAGAGTGAAGAAACTGGGGAACAAGATCCACTCATCATAGAGGCGATTGAGAAAACTATCCAGGCTACAATTGCTGCGATTGACCATATCTATGACAAATAGATTTCATTCAAGCGGTGCTAGTGATGGTGTCCGATGACTCAAAGCCACCTTCAGCAATAATGAGATCTTATTTGGTAATGAAAGCAGAATCAAAAGAAGCACTCAAACTTGCTGAAGAGTGGTGGGGAGATAAAGAGG
>JAUWOU010000093.1 GCA_030612005.1 Candidatus Thorarchaeota archaeon
AATGAATCGACGTTACCTTGTTCTTGCACTCCTACTTGCATCGATGATTGCAATGCCTGCACCAGCAGCTTATACATCAACAGTACAATCCACTCTCGATTTTGATATATCATTAGTTGAAACAAAGCTGCAGATGGAAATCGCTAGTGATGAAGGTCAAGGTGTAAGCGCCCTCTTGGAATTTGACGCTCAACTTTCAGCGTCTGAGATTTCAGCAGTGGAATCCTTTGGTGTAAGACTGGCCCGACGGGGATCAACGATTATTCATGTTGGTAGAATATATTCCGCTATAGTAAATGATGTTACAGCACTACGCGAACTCTCTGATTTGGGTCTCATTCGTGCAACATCAGGTAGCAAACAATTTGTTCCATCGGTGATTAGTTCGATGCAAGAGATACACGCTGATGATGTTTGGAATAACCTACAAACAAATGGTCAGACAATTAATGGCTCTGGAGTAACGGTGGCTGTAATAGATACTGGCGCAGCATGGCTTCATCCCTCTTTTTGGAAACAATATCCTGCTGAGTTCAATTTTATCCATCCTGATTCAGATTACTATGTCGACCTCAATGATAATGCAGTAGCAGACCCTGGAGAGGGCCCGATTCTTACTGTAAATGGTCAATCTGGTCCATCGATAAATTACGCTTCTGACTATATGTATATCAGCACAGATGGAACTGGGAGTTTCGATTATGCTGACGGTGATAGATGGATTGGGGGAATTGATGGCGATGATGACGGTGATATTAATCTAGGCTCTGACAAAGCTGTCATTCTGAATATTTCCAAAGTAGCAATTCTCTATGATCAATTTACTTCTAATGTCTATGTTCGAGGTGTCAATCTAACTCAGGCAGTGTCTGTTGGTGATTCACACTCTACTCAACATGGAACTCATGTATCATCTACCATTGCTGGTGGACAGCCTGGATTCACATCATATGTCGGTGCCGCTCCCGGTGCAGATCTAATCATCGTCCGAAGTCCGCTCAATTCTGCCGACATTCTTGATGGAATAAGTTTTGCAATTGAAAACGATGCGGATATTATCAACATGTCCTTTTCGTCATATCTAGGATTTCTGGATGGTACAGACCCTGAAGATTTGGCTGTTTCAGAAGCGTTCCTTAATCATGGTATCTTGACAACTGCGGCCGCTGGTAATCTTGGCAATCGAGATAAACATGCGAGATTCAGCGTGACTTCTGGTGATAGTAATACAGTAGTGCTCCGAGTAAATCATGAGCCCGAGAATTCCTTTCTCAGTTTACTCTGGCACTCATTAGATCGAGATGAGCATGTTACACTTACTCCCCCCTCCGGTCCCGATATCGAACTTGGTGAGTATTCTCAGATTGCTGGAACCTCATTTGCTCTTGATACTGATAACCTATCGGCATATGTCTTCTGTGAGATTAGTTCTAGGGGTATGAACAATATCATAATCCAAGTATCAGCTGAGGAACATGAATGGGCGGATGGTGCTTGGGATGTTACTATCACAAATCCACAAGGTGAAGACATTTGGGTCGATGGTTACTCATGGGATGGTTTTTGGGACACAAGCTATATGACCTTTGATAACTATATTGATAATCTACACACTGTCAGCTCTCCTGGTACATCCGACTTTGCAATAGCTGTGTCATCCTACAGTGAATCCTTAGGAACTATAACTTCAACTTCTAGCAGAGGACCACGTATTGATGGTGCACCAAAACCGAATATTGCTGCCCCCGGAGTAGGAATAACAGCTGCTAATGGAAATTTCCTTTCTGGTAATCTCTGGATATCAAAAGCTGGTACGAGTATGGCTTCACCGCATGTTGCAGGTGTCCTAGCTCTTATTCGGCAAGCAGAAGGAAACAAGAATGCCTGGATGGATTATAGCTCTTTGATAAATGGGGCAGGTAGCTCGTCTTCACATTATGAGATTCCTTTGAATGATTGGGGTCATGGTCTATGTGATGCAGGATTATCTACTATGTATGTACTATCAGAAGCTCTTGAGAGTGGTTCGATCATTTCTGACTGGGCACTTCTAGGAAATTTCATCACTGATATTGATGAGCCTGAAGTCCTGCCAGATTTGGACATTCGTTATGTCAAGGTGTTTCAACAGGCCGACACTGTTGCTTTTGCGATATACACAGATGAAGCAAGTAATTTCTCTGGAACTGATATGTTGAGCGTTGAGTGGGATTCTGATTCTAACTTACTAACGGGAATCAATGGAGCTGATATCCTACTCAATCTTACAGCTGACAGTTTGAATATCTATAAATGGACTGGTTCGATCTATGAACTTTCGTCACATACAGGGTCTTGGTGGAATTCATCAACAGCAACTTTCCTGAAAGTAGAGGGGTTATCAAATGGGATCCGTGGCAATATTGTGATTAATACTCATAATTCAACTTTGAGCTATGTTGACTCAACAGCATCATCCATTTTCACAAACCAATGGAAACCAATGGTCGAAGCAGTAGATATGACGTTGTCTGGTGGAAATCTTTCAATTATAGTTGATTCCTATGACGGAGATTCAGCACTAAGTTCACGATCAATCGGGACTAGTATTGTTGATGGTGTCCTTTCTATTCTTCAATCTTCAATAGCCCTAAATGAGGACTCCTCTGATATAATAGTCGATTCGAGTCTTGTTATTTCGCAGTATGTAAATAGTCTGAGTTTGAACATCACTTCTGAAACAGAAACTCTTCACTTTCCACTTGTCATGTTGACCGTGGCTGCAACATACTTGATCAGGATTACAGATGCATCCATAGACAACTCGCTAATCCGAACTGGTTTATTCATAACAGAGATAATATCTGGTGAATTTTCAATCGAAGGATACGAACTGGTTTCACAGGCTCAAATTGGATTCAGGCACTCATCCGGTCTCTGGTTCAACTTCACAGTTAATGGCGAAGGTCTCTATGAATTCACAATTGCACCATCTGGATTTCCAGTTGGAGAATATGAAGTATACGCAATTGCTAAAGGTGCGATGATTCCTACAACTGAGATGCAATTTACCACTTTGATTATCATTGAGGACAATACTCTAATTGTCGTAGGAATAAGTGTAGCAGTGGTTGCAGTAGTGGCGATATTTGCCTTCAAACGGCTAAGTAACCGAAGAGGTGTTAATTAATGAAGATTGTAGTGGTTGGATACGGACCAGGTGGCGCAGCTGCTGCTTTGGCTGCGAGAATGTTTAATTCCGAGGCTGATATCAAGATTATAACTCAAGAGACCTTGGAATCCCATAGAAAACCTGGGGCTTCTCTTGCTCTTGAAATTCCAGATACAACTGAGCTTGCGATCAAAGACTGGTCTTGGGATGCACTATCCAAAAAGCGGATCGAAGTCTTACCTGGTACAACTGTAACTCCAGCAGACTCAAAATTAAACAGTCTTCAAATTACCGGACTAGAAGGGTCCTCTACACTCGATTATGATCGTTTAATCTTAGCAACCGGTGGAATTCCCAATGTTCCAAGTATTCCCGGCACTGACCTACCCGGTGTGTTCACAATTCAAAATATGGCTGATACAAGTGAGATTGGGAAACAGCTCACTGGTATGAGTAAAGTTATCATTGTGGGTGCAGGATTCAGTGGTCTTGAAACTGCAGAGCGATTAGTTTCACTTGGGAAAGAAACACACTTGATTGTTCGGTCACGTCTAATGAGACGCCAACTTGAGGGACCAATGAGTATTGAGCTAATGTCAAGATTACCCACTTCATTGACAATTCACCAAGGAGAGTCACCAACGTCTGTTTTTGGAGATGGAAGAGTGGCAGGTTTGTCGATTGGAGATAAAAAATTAGATGCAGATGCAATCCTGTTTATGACTGGAGTCAAACCAAATGTTCAGTTGGCGAAGCAACTTGGCGTAAATATTGGGAGTCTAGGTGGAATTGTTATTGATGAGAAGATGCAGACTTCTGAAGATGGTGTTTACGCTGTTGGAGACTGTGTTGAAGTAATTGATTCATATACTAAGAAGCCCCTTCTCTTACCTGTTGGAAGTGTTGCTGCACGAGCTGGACGCCAAGCAGGTGTTGCTGCTGTAGGCGGAAAAAAGATCTATGAGGACACCTCAAAGCGACTACAATATGATAGGATATTTGGGACCGATATTGTTTGCATTGGACATTCATCTACTACCGCAGAAGATATGGGTGTGAAGACCACTGTTCAATATATCAATGATACATCTGAGTTTGCCAATGTTGCTCTGGTGACTGATTCAAAGGGTCAGCTTATTGGTGGGCAAGTGATTACATCAAGAATGGGCGCTCGACTTGGGTACGAGATACTTGATCGAGTGGAATCTGGAGCAATCCTTCAGGATAAGCCTCTTTTGAAGCCACGTCATGAACGTTTACGAGACTATCTTGAAACTACATATGGCCCTATTCGATAGATGGTGGTGGGACTTCCCACTCCTCCTCTTTTGGTTGTACTCGTTTTGGACGGGATCTTCTATCTGAGCTAACTTTCATCCAGCCCGCATAACCAAGTCCAATTGCTACTACACCAAGAAGCGAATAGATTACCGTTTGGATGAATACATCATCCGCAGCATCTACCGGAATTAAAATGGTCTTCTGGAAGATACGCATATCGCCACTGGCATCAGTTGCAACAACACGGAATGAATAGAATCCACCACTTGTGTAATCGAAACTAGATGTAAATTTGTAACCCAAACTCTCAGTGACAACTCCTGTAATATTATTTCCAAGAGGTCCAATGATACTCATTGAAACAACATCCAAGTCATCATCGAAGATATATGCTGTAACATTTGCGGGCTCTCCAAATTCACCCGTTGTCAATACAACATCGTAGATTCGCGGTGCTTCGGGAATTATCGCACTTGCAATATTCCTCAGGAGTCTAAGATTATCTGCACCTGTACTAATTGCGTCATAAAGGACATCGTCATAGAGTGTTGAGCCATCCGAGATTACGAACACATTTCCACTACCATATTCAGCTGTTGCTACTATAGCGTGGGTCTTTGCAGCATCCTCCCAGAAGAGTCCTCTGGCATTTGAAACACTGGAATTTATGCGTAGTGTACTCCCTAGGATGATGTATAGACTTGTTACTCCTTCCATTAATGTATCATTTTCAACTGCGCTACCAAGAGATGCATCATAGAGGAGACCTTGACCTCCAATACCTTCTCCGATACCTCGTCTTTCACATTGAATCCCAAAAGGCTCTAGAATCTCGTTATACGAATCTATACCAAAGGATGCTGTTTCAGTTGTTGAATCCCAGAATTCTGAAAGGACAAAGAGGGTACCACCATTCTCTACAAAGGTGTGCAAGGCTGCAATCTCGTTATTTGAATAAGCTGTTTCTGTGTCCATAATCATAAAGATGTCTGAGCCTGAAAGAGAACCAATATCAATGTAATCTGTAGTGAAGTCATCTGGACTTCCAAACTCTGATAGAGTAACTCCACTCTCTCGTAGGTATTCAGTGAAATATCCATAGTATGACGGATCGTCAGGGTCTCCATCTATTCCTGTTGAATGATGCTCCATATCGACCATCAAACGACCACCGAAGAGCGTAATTCTAAAACTAATATCGATTGAAGCTATAACCTCGCCTAATGAAGTGAGATTAAGCGTTCCACTGTACCAACCTATTTCAGACATTGGAAGATCTTCAGGGATATCGAGCTTCATATCAAAGTATGAATATCCTGCTGATATTGAAATCTGGTCTTGTGCCCGCACAAATAGACTGGCGTTACCAGTGAGTGTGATATTTGTTAAACCCACAGACTGAGTTGAAATGATAGTAATATTCTGAGGTGGTCTATCATCTCCTATAATGAGAACAGTATCACTCCATGGGAGGGTCGGGAATCTTCGTGGAGTCATAATGGTCAGGTCTCTACTGGAATCTAGTAAGAACTCAGATGCTCTTGTGACATTAACTAATCCCCATCCTTGCATCATTGGATCTAAGCCTAGATCAGTTGCTGATGCCATCAGGGATGTCTTTGCCTCATCAGTTGTAAGTAGAAGATGCCTTTGAGCTAGAATAGCAACAGCACCGGCAATCATTGGTGTCGAAGCTGAAGTTCCAGCCCATTGCGTATATGAATTTCCATACTGTGTGTAGTTGTAGGGGATGTACTCTGCGGTATTTGCATCTTCAGCGAGTCCTGAAACTACACCATACCCTGGTGCAACTACATCAGGTTTTGCGGTATACCCATTTGGTTCTGATATGGTTCTTAGTACAGGTCCAACGCTACTGAATGCTATAACACCAGAATCGTCAACTGATGCTCCAACTGTGATCGATTCTTCTACAATTCCGGGCGAGTTTATTGAAAACGCTTGAGGTCCAGAGTTGCCAGCAGCTGTAACTACTGTAATTCCTGCTGCGATAGCGACCTCTGAAGCAGCTACTGATGGTTCAACGACAAAGGTATCATCTACCCATTCACCACCAATACTTAGGCTAATAACATCAACACCCTCATCTACTGCAAACTCAATTCCCTGAGCGATGACTGAATCGTCTCCTACTCCTTCATAATCAAGAATCTTGATAGCTAAGATACTTGCACCTGGAGCAACGCCAGTCAAGTTACCTCCACTTGCACTTCCATCACCAGCAACATTCCAAACGCAGGCTGTTCCATGACCATTGTCATCATATCCAACGATACCATCACCAGGAGTCATATCATCTTGGCTGTTAATGAAATCCTTAAATCCAATGACCTGATTCTGTAAATCTGGATGGTTAGTATCTACACCACTATCGAGGACAGCTACAACAATACCGGTACCATTGTATCCCAAGTCCCACATTTCTTCTACTCCAAGTGTGGTTGTGAAATGTGTGTAACCGTTTTCATTAGCAGCAAGAGCTGCTTTCTCAATTGGAATAGGATCCGAGGCGATTTGTCTTTGAACGTCTAGTGTGAGACCACTAATTAACATATTTTCTGATAAAACCACAATCTCATCGCTTCTGATGTAAAGTGATACCATCGGGATTATGTGAAAGGCGTGCCTGATGACTACGCTAGATAATCCTGAATTCTGGATTGCTTCTGTCATTTCTTCTGGACTACTTCCATCGGGAAATTGAGCGACTACTGATATGACATCATCCGGTTGCGATGTGGCTACTGCTAGAACCAAATTCGCACTCATACCCATATGTATCGAGTTGTTGGAGTTCGATGTAGCGCTCCAGACTGGCATTGGTGTGAACATGATGATTGCTAGAATTACCAGAGTAAAGGTGGGTTTGTTAATCGCTGGCATTATTGAAAGTCCATCCATGGCTCCAGCCTCCGGTGACAAAATAAGGCTTTTCTTAAGTGCTACTTTGTACTAACACTGGAGAGATCCTCAGCTCGGTAATTCCGAGAAACGAGCACATATTGTTTCATGTGTACAGATCTGTGAGGGTGTTATAATACGCCTAAGATAATATACGGAGCGCATGAAAAATGGGTGCTAAAACACATGCTTACGAGCGCCGACTTCAGTTGAAACATTTCTTTGAGGATCGAAATACTGGTCAGACTAGAAGGACCTGGTGTGAGATGCAAGTTGCTATGCCTGAGAAGAGTGTTGAAGGCTGGGTAAATGATGGTAAGATCCGATTGATGATTGGAGAAGATAAGGATCTCAAGGCCTCCTTCCTTCTTTCATTGGACGAGGCTAGCAGATTCGCAAAGAATCTAATAATGGCAATTGAAGATCACGAAGCTGAAAAGGCCAAGCTCTGGAGAGAGTAGAGCGCTGAAAAAGGGTGAGTAACAGCTGCAAAAAACTTACTCAAAGTTGAACATTCCTCAGATGTTCATTTCAACAGTCCCCTAGGACCTTATATCCTCTGAATAAGAATCAAAGGATGTAGCCGGAGTCTGAGACGAGAATCAAGTCTGTGGATTCTTCTACCGTCGCCGCTAGTTGGACGGGACGTTAAACGCCCGTGGAGAGGACGTGAGACGCCTTTGTGGGTCTTCCGAGATTTACTGGACGCAGCCTCGATGAAGCAGGAACCGAATATCATTCACAGACGCAATGTCCAAGATTGAGTAAGTTTCGGGCAACGGTCTGTCCAGCATTTGATGCACGGGCAGATTATCCCTTTTTTTTATAGACCAAATAGGCTTGTTATATCCCCAGAATAGTTTTATCATTGGAAATGTACCCCCATTTCGCACGAGTTGGGAGGCAACTTAATGAATAGTCCAAATGTTCTCAGTGGTTACGAATTACTTGTTAACTTCGGAGCCCCCATGGATGATATTGTAGCCACGCTGCCATATGTTCTACCACTATTGTTCTTTGCAGCAATTCTCATTCTATATCAAAGACACTTGCCGCAAGATGAATTAAAACGGAATTTGATGGTACTATTCAGCATCATTAGTTTTCTGATATCTGGAGGATTGATTGTTTATGCAGCATCCGGAGCTCTGTGGTGGACATTTGGGTCATGGCCCTTTTTCTCTGCTGCGCTACAGTTAATTACTAACATTATCTTTGGAAATACTATAACTTCCATTATCTATGTAATTGTAATTGGGATACTATTCACAGTCTTTGCCTATTTTGTGATCTCTCCTCCTGAGCCTGATCTTGCAGGTCTAAGAGAAGACCTCAAACTCACTAGAGAGGTTGCTCAACTATCAAAGCGAGCAATATACAAGCTTGAAGGTGAGAACAAAAAGCTGAATGAATTCATCTCAGAAAAGGAAGAGTCTCTTGCCGCTCTTGAGGGCGAACTTGAAGCTATCAAAGCTGAGGTAGGTGAACGCGAAACTTCAATCAAGCTGATGGAGGATCAACTCAAAGGCAAGGTGGTTCCATCTAAGGTTGAAGATGAACTTAAAGTCCAGCTTCAAGAAAGGGATCTAAGTATTGACTCTCTTCAAACCGAGATGGCTGATTTACGACTTGTTTTGGAGAATACTGAAGCCGCAGCTGTAACTGCAGAACCTGGTGCACCGGTGATTGATGATGTTAAGGTGAAAGAGCTCGAAGCCAAACTGCAAAATATCCAAGCAAAATGGGCAGATTTGACTCGTCGTTCAGAAACTGCATCTCAGGTTTCAGACAGTGTAATCTCTGATCTTGTAGAATTGATTTCACAAGTGGAGTCTAGTGACCGAGAAGATTCCGCTAAGCAGACGATTATTTCCTTAATCGAAGGTCTTGGTCGTTCAATGACTCGTGTTTCTAGAGAAGCTAGTGAAGTCCAATTGGATGAGCCAAAGTTTGAGATGATCGGTGCAATTCTTATGGTCAATGAAATTGTTGACGCGATTAAGAAGATGGTTCGTGAACCGTAGCTGGTTACTCAAATGCTTATCTTACTATTCTGGTAAGTTAACAATCAATTGATTGTTCCAAACTTTGTCTAACAATCTGGTGTTTTTACTTACACATAGAGTAAATTTGTTGAATTGGGCATTTATAGGCCTTTTTGAGTAATTAAAGGCTATTATAGCCGACTTGTATCAGTATTACCAAGCCTAAATCTCAATTATCGTAAGAGGGGAGTAATGACGCTGGGTGAGTAGTACAATTCTTGCACAATGCTTAATAGAAGCAAAATCTCACAACGGAACTAATCACTTAACCCGTGGAGAACGCTGAAGAGGAGATACGACTGACTAATACTTGGTCAGTTTTTGGAGATTTATTATGCGTCTAGAGACGATGCTATCAATGCGGATTGATGCATTGTAGGCGTTTTGTTCTCCATTGAAAACGTGAGGAGAAAAAGTAAAAATGAATAACCTAAAGAAAACCGCGGTTATGTTCTTGACAGTTGCTTTAGCATTTAGCATGCTAATGACACCTTTCACGCCCATAGCCCAAGTTGCTCCGCAGGTCACAACACCACAGATTTCAACTCCTGATGATGTCCGGATGGATCTACAGAGATATCTTGACGACACAGGTATGGATGGCCCGTTGGACTCTGTTCTCACAGCCTATAAGGACACAGGCATAGTGCCAAATACAGTGGCTACTAATGCCGATGGTGCGATGGGTGCACTAATTACAGTGAGGCCCGACACTAATCTAGCAGGACTAGAAGATATTATTGATGTCAACTGGAAGGTTGACTTTGGTGTCGCAACCATCATGAGTGCCTTTATTGGTAGTGTTGAAGCAGTCGCAGCTATTGAAACATACAATGGTGTTGTAACAGCATTCGCGGACAGTTTCTTTAAAGAAACTAAAACAAATGGTGTAGAGCCCAGACCCGTATCTGATCAGGCTCCAATTAATTCTGAACCAGCAGCTTATGCTACTACAGTCGAAATTGGTGCTGATTTAGTCCTTGATGCAGGAATTAACGGGACTGGTGTAAGAGTAGGTGTTATTGACACTGGTACAGATTTTAGCAGTCCTGACATGGTTGATGCAATCGACTTTGGTTCTGATGGACTCCCAACAAGCTATGATCCAACCGGTTATGGATTTGGTTTGACTCTCTACAGAGTTAACCTTACTACAGTCAATATTACTAGCTGGTTAGCTTACTCAAGCTGGAACCTTCTCAGCTTTGAGGATGGTGGCCAATACTACATCAACACAACCACATACCAGCACAACGGTGGAAGTCCAAATATCAACAACCAAGGTGGTTATTATGACTTGGACTACTTCTTTGATGCTTACCTTGGTGGTTGGTGGCCTGATGGATATCAAGATGATCTAGCTTTGAATGCTAACATCACTAAATTCTACTACGATATCATGAGGCAACCATTGGAGATTCCTGACCCAGCAACCATTTCCGGCGGTGGTAAAATCAACATCACTATGACGGGAGATGAAGAGGTGGGTACATGGAAGCTAATTCCATACGCCTGTCACGGTTATGTATTCCAGCAACGCTGGGATCCCTACGTGAAGTTATTCTCACCCGTACTTGTTGTAAACAGTACTAAGATTATCGTCGACTGGGACACAACCCGTGCATGGAGTGATTTCTGGAACCTCAACATCAACTATGGTGTGTTTGACTTCAATACTACAGCCGCATGGACACGTTACACTGATATGGGTGACTGGAGCTTTGCTGATGATCTAGCAGCTGGTGAATACTACTGCGCAGATGGAACCATTGCTCATACAAACATGTACCATGACTATGCTGATGGTGAACGCTTCGGACTTGGTGTCCTTGCTCACGTCTGGGAAGGTAATATCTTTGGTCTAGGAATGATTAATGGTATTGCTCTCGGCGGAAGAGCAATTGGTATCATGTACGATGGTAACTCCCACGGTACATTTGTATCTGCTCAAATTGCTAGCCGCGGAATTACACAGTACCCGATTGGCCTCAATGGCACATTGGAGTACCTACCTGGTGTTGCTCCTAATGCAACAATCATGGGTGTAAGCACTGTTGGTCTAGTTTCTGAGTTCAACTCAATGCTCTGGGCTGCTGGTTTCGACTATAGCCGCACCACAGGCTACTGGGAGTGGAACGCTGATAGCGGACACCAAATGGATATCACGAGTAACTCTTGGGGCTGGGTAGCACCTCAGTACTTTGAGCTATGGGGTCAGTATTCACTGATTTATGCCGCAATGGCAACTCCTGGATTCTTTGATTATGAAAACTATCCAGGTATGATTCAGTGTTTCTCAGCCGGTAACGCTGGTCCAGGCTATGGTACCACAACTCCACCAAGAGCACCTCAAATCATCAACGTTGGTGCATCAACAAGCTACCACACATTTGAGAACTCATACGGTCCAGATCAAGGCTTTGACCAGATCGCTGACTTTTCATCCAGAGGTCCTCTGACCCTTGGATATGCTAAGCCAGACGTTGTGGCACCTGGTAGAAATAACTGGGGTATTGTTCCAACCTACGGTGGTGTCTTCGGAATCACTGCTGGAACTCCTACAGCTGTCTACGCAGGTACATCAATGGCTTGTCCAATGGTGGCTGGTGTTGCAGCACTACTAGTAGAAACATACTTGGAAGAAAATGGTGTTAAGGCAAGGCCTGACATGATTAAGACAATCATTCAGAGCACTGCTGATGATATCGGTATGGACGCTCTATCGCAGGGTCACGGTGTTGTGAACGCATGGGCTGCATACAATTACATTGCCAATGATGTTGGACATGTCTTCTACACCTATGATTCAGTGGAACACTGGGCAGATGCTACAACTGAAGCCTGGCAGTACGATATGAATCCATATGATCTCGATAACTATATCGACACAAGTTCTCCCCCAACTGATTTCGCAGATGGTAACCTATACTTTGGTTTACTTGAACCCACTGATTATGCGTTCATGACAATCGAAGGTGATTACGGTGTCTATTCTGATTGGACATGGTCCGCAGTGGAATATGTTGAAAAT
>JAUWOU010000096.1 GCA_030612005.1 Candidatus Thorarchaeota archaeon
AGTTTAGAGAAGAAACATAGGCACCAAGGTCCCCAGTCGCATGTAAGACATATGCTTCTGGGTCCAGAGGTTTGGTCAGCTCGATAGACTCGATTGTACTCTCAACGCTTCCCTTTCGCACATGCTCATTGAATGATGCTAGTTCTATTGACCAAAATGGAAGGTGCGAAGTGTAGGAATGTCCAAGTTCATCCTTAAGGTCTACTAGCCTATTGATAGACTCAGATGTGAACAAATTGGGGATTATGTGTTTTGCATCCAAAGTGAGTTCTACAACAGAGAAGCCCTCTTGCACACAATCACGAACTACATCTACAGCATCAAGCCGAGAGAAATCTGGAATACCATCTACAATTATTTGCTGAGCAGTGGCTTCAAATTCCATAGCAGTTTGACCAAATCTCAGAGGCATGATTTTGTTTAATCGATATTGTCCCGATAAAGTATGGCATCTGAAACACATAAGACCGTGAATGCCATTCGTAGAAGCGGTGATATAATTGGCAATTACCATCAAATATCTGGCACATGCAAGTTTCCTAATCAAGACAAGCAATGAGAACATCTACATTGACCCATCCACGAAGGGTACTGGTCTAAAGAAAGAGGATTTTGAGCCTGCTGATATGATACTTGTGACTCATGCTCACGAGGACCACTTTGACAAGGACCTAATCAAGAAGATCCGTAAATTGGGAAGTCCAGTGATTGCTCCTCCAAATCTTAAGAAGAAGATCAAGGGAGGAATCGTATGGGATATGAAACCAGGGGAGCACATGAAGATGCTGACCAACAAAGTTAGTGTCTGGGCGGCAGAAGCCTATAACGTGAAACGAGTGCGTCCTAATGGGGAGCCATTTCATCCTAAGGGATTCGGTGTAGGCTTTCTGGTAAAAGTTGAAGGAATAAGAATCTACCACGCAGGAGATACTGATTTGATCCCTGAGATGGATTTGTTACAAGACGTAGATATTGATGTTGCACTACTTCCAAGTGGTGATACGTATACTATGGATATCAATGAGGCCGCAGAAGCAGCATTGATGTTCAAGCCAAGAGTAGCAATTCCAATGCATCTGAAAGGTGCAGATCCAGAGGGCTTCAAACAAAAAGTAGAGGCTGAATCATCTACGAAAGTAGTCATTTTGAAAGAAGGAGAAGAATACATCGTAGGGTCGTAGGGAAGCAGGAGACCATGGTCTCCTCCTCACTACATAATCAAAACTAACGCCATGACTTCAATTTCTGTAGCTCATGTGCCTCAATAGCAGGGTCTAGTTCAAGAACTTCAACCTTGATCATTTTGTCACCTGCTTGGATCTGTTGGACTACATCAAGCCCTTCAATCGTCTGACCAAAGATAGTGTGTTTTCCGTTGAGGTGTTTTGTATTTCCCTCATCGAGGACTACGAAGAATTGGCTTCCTCCAGTATCTCTTCCAGCATGAGCTCAGTTGGAATGTTCGCGATTTATACTCCTGAGGATATCTTCAATTTTGTTCCAATGAATATTATAGGACCTCATAAGCGCATGAGTGATTTCGTGGCAGTCTCTACAAAGCGCCACCCACTCATCTCTTTCTAAGGATTTTAATCCTGAGATTGTCCACAACAAGCTACCTGAATGACGTTGGCCATCTTTTTTGTGAATCATTCATTGTTCGATTAATCTCTATCAGAGTCTGCAGTAATTATCCCTACATTTTCAATCATTCCTACAGCGAAAATCACAGTCCACCCTCATGCCTGGGTAACTCCACAAGTATGTAACAAGTCAAAAATAGGACACAAGGCACCACCGGAGTTAGTGATGAGTTCATCTAGAAAGCGTACAACATCTATACATTCATATATCCAAAATAATCGATAATTACACGAAAGAGTCCATCTCCTAGTATTGGTGATTCTAATGAGTGAGAAAGTAAAGGTAAAAGTATTCCTGCCAGTAGGAGTCTGTAGTTGCAGTCTAACAGGATTCCTCGCAAGTATCTATCAGGCTGTTGGTAAATACAAAGACATTGTTGAATACAGCGAAGACACAGTCATTAGTAAATCCGCCCAGAAAATTGGCGTTAGGTCCCAGGGAGTTCTTGTAGGATCTCAGTACCTTGAGGGCAATGTGCCCGCTGCTAAAATTGAAAGTGCAATCCTCGCAGAGATCTCGAGGCCAGTTAAGGCTCTAACCCAATCCAGCGGTCCACAAAATCACTACTGGTGATTATCTTATTAGTCGCCCATTATATCTATCAGATATTCACATACCCTGAGAAAAAGTTGACATTAAAAAAGTGACTGCTAGTTGCGTGTCACGTCATTATACAGCGAAATAGAAAGATTGATTTATCGAAATATGCTGACAACCTTATTCTTCTTGCCTATCTCCGTGAAAATTTACGAAGAATGGGTTTGATGAAATGCTTCAAGTGATGTGCATCTATGAATATTAATAAAGAAACTGAATGGCGGGTCTATTTTCATAAAGCTCTGAGCAATTCAGAACGTCTAAAGATAGTAGATTTTCTTGCAGACGGTGAGCAATGTCAGTGTGATATCTTCCCGCAGATTGGATTGTCACAGTCTACAGTTTCTGCATATCTTTCACAGCTCGTGCGAGCAGGAATTTTGAATGTAAGGCGTGATGGTACCAGAAAGCTCTACAGCCTTAGCGACCCACGAATTCGCCGAATGCTTGAGGATATTCATGCTCTGGCTGCTAAGATGATGGCAAAGTAGAAGCAAAATTCAGTTTCATTAAACAAATGCCTGCAAGACGCATTGGACGCCTATGACACGTAATCCTAAACTGGAAGAGATGCCGAATCTAATCAATGAATCCCCTTTTGAGAACTGGCTCTATCTCATCAAACCGGACAACTTCACAATCTTAGATTCACTCAAAGATGAACAGGAATACATGGCGTATATTCTTGAAATTGTAGAAGAGTCTATTTGATCTTTCCTTGGAACCTCTAGGATTTTTAAGAATTTATTTCAGAGAAAATTTCAACTATCCATAAGAAAAGAGAATATTCAGTGATTAATCGAAATATTTAATATAACCGTTTATTCCACACACCCTTGACTTTAGTCAATACCAAAACTTAGGAGTCAATTCCAATGGAACCTGAAAAAGTGATTTGTGCAGGAATTACTATCGTGATTGTAATTCTTGGTATCTCCATTGCAACCCTTTTCATAACCTTTGATTCGGGAACGCCAAGTAATACTGGAAGTACAGGCCTTCAAGGAATCATAGCTGATACTGACCTGGAGGAATTGAACCTAACAGTCCCAAACTGGAGTCTGCAGATGTCCGATGGTGAGTACTTGGAGATGCATTCCCTCTTTGGATATTTTGTCGTGATAGATCTAATGCAAACGGGAGAGTGTATACCGTGCCAGGAAGAAACCTCATATTTGAAAGACCTGCATCACGATTACGAGGGTATTGTAGCAATCTTATCCATAAGTTTGGTGTTGAGTGATACTGTAGATCGAGTGGCCAACTACAAATCATCCAACAGCATACCTTGGCAAGTTGGTCTTGATACAGGTGGAGTGATCGGTACTTACTTCAACGCTCACTCTGTTCCTACACTCATTATCATAGATTCTGAAGGGCTAATTAGGTGGCTTCACATTGGTGTTTGGTCAAACGAAGCCATTGGATTGACATTAGCAAATTTGTATTAGAGGGATTGATTACGATGCAGATATTCATACAGATTTTAGTTAACATTGGTTTCGCCTTTTCGTTAGGATTTTACGCCGCCATCTCTCCGTGCTTATTTCCTCTTCTACCCATGTTTCTTATTAAATCAATTCAATCAACTGATAGTAAGAGGAAGAGTGTGGCAATAACTGGGGTTCTTGTCCTTGGTATTCTCACTTCGCTAGCAATTTATAGTGTAATTGCGGTGTTCATTGGTCTCTTCCTACTCCAGAATCAGATTCTTATTCAAACTATTCTCGGATTAATCATTATTTTCTTTGGTATCGTTACAATGTCTGAAACTCTGCAGAATATCCTGCACTTGACTTCACTCAACCTAAGATCACCACCTGAATCTCCTGGAAGTTTGTTTGGAGTATATGCTATTGGCCTAGGCTACTCTCTACTAGCTGCTCCCTGTTCTGGATCCGCTGTAATTGGTTTTCTTCTTTACATTAGCACTCAGAGTAACTTGATTATTCTATCATTCACATTTATCGCATTAGCCCTGGGTATAACAATACCGTACTTAGCAATCGCTATTCTGTCTGATGAAATGAGGACAAGGATGACAACTGTACTAGCTGAATCAGCAAGAAAAGTGCAAATATTTGTGGGTATATTGCTTATAGTGATTGGGACTATTCTAGTTCTGCCCTATTTTGGTATTTTTCTGTTTTACTGATATATCAAGAAACAAAGCTAAACTTGTCTGTGCTTATCACAATAACTCAACTGCTAGCTGATTTCAAGTGGGTTTCAATCTCACTTCTACTAGGTAACCGACCCGATACTATAACTTCACCATCAATGACCAGTCCCGGCGTCAACATAACACCGTACTCGATAATCTCATTAATTTCTGTGATTTTGACTATATCTACATCTAGTTCTAGTTCTTTCACAAGTTCTCTAACAATTTCTTCTAATGTTTTGCACTTCGTGCAACCTGAACCCAAAATTGCTACCTTCATCTTCTTGTGTACCTCTATAATCGATGGAATCAGAGGAACTATCGAATTATATAAATATATCATTATTACAATAAAACATGTAGTGGTTCGACTCTAGATGAGTTAGATTGGAATATATTAGATGAGGTCTGAATCGTTCCATGACAATACATACCGCTGAAGGATTCACATTTTCGGTATCAGAAATAAAACCATGCCTCGCTGATAATATGAAGGTCCGAATTATTGCCCAATTTGAAGCAGATCTGACACCAATATTGGAAATTCTATTTCTCCATTTCAGGAATGCAAACTACTCAAGGAATCTTGTCTGTGTGACCACCAAGAGGGCTGGACATTCAACAACAGTTTTCGGTAGTGGGAAAGTGGCGATGACTTATCTCAAGGATGAGCAGGAAGCGATTGGACAGCTGGTGGAGCTTGCAAAGACCTTTTCGAAGGCTTTTATCTATCTGGATACCAATGGTCCTGCTGAGTCTGATATTGTTGAGAAAAAAGAGAGTATCAACGCGCTACAAATACACAAACTATTACCTCAAACAGACTGTGGCGACTGCTCTGAGTCAGGATGTTTTGCTTTTGCAACTGTGCTTATGAACGGTGAGAAAGACATAGATGACTGCGGTCCAATAAAATTGAGAAAAAATGCTGATAAACGAGAAGCCTTGGTCAAGGTGATTCAACCAATCAATCTAGATTTCGTCAGAGAAGACCGATCTGATCTAGCAGAATTCTTAGGGCTGAAAAGTTGATTGTAGTATTCAGTGTTGCATCGCACGGAGATTCTTGAATAATACTTATAGAAGAATTTAAATATCGAGAAAGTCCGTTGTTACAAACTGTAACTAATCCGGTTGTACGGTGATATTATGAGTGAAAGTCAGACTACTGAGGACAAACACCTTAACCTATTTGAGAAATACCTGCCACTATGGGTTGCCGTGTGTATGCTTGCAGGAATTTTCCTGTCTCAGGTTGTTCCTTTCATCGGCGAAGCGATAGATTCCATGCAGTTTGGAGGTATTTCAATTCCTATTGGTATTTTCCTCTTCTTGATGATGTATCCAGCAATGCTCAATATTCAGACTTCTGAACTACGTAAGCTCAAAAGGGCACCTAAGCCAATTATTCTTACTTTGTTTTCTAACTGGATTGTTGCCCCCATCGTGGGTTTCGTACTTGCGAATCTCTTCCTTGGAGGAAATCCACAACTGATTGTGGCAATCATTCTCCTGTCCTCAAGTCCGTGCACTGCTATGGTTTTGGTATGGGGATACTTAGCAGAGGGCAACCAAGAACAGAACATCATCAATACCAGTCTTAACACAGCGACCATCATCTTCCTATATGCTCCCATTGTTGCCCTACTTACTGGAATTGCAGCAATCTCTATTGATCCATGGCTTCTCTTCATATCGGTTCTTCTGTTTATTGGGCTACCTCTCATTCTTGGTCTTTCTAGCAGGAGATATCTGATTAGTACAAAAGGGTTCGACTGGTTTGAAAACAAGTATAGGCCTGCCGTAGGCAAGCTCGCTTTGATTGCGCTTCTTAGCACTCTAGTTGTGTTGTTTTCTCTAAACGGGGCTGTGATGCTGGGGAATCCTGACCTCCTTGTACTGGTTTCAATTCCACTCCTGATTGGGTTTGTAGTCGTTGTAGGATATAATCTTCTAATCACACGGGTGGCAGGTCTTGCATATCGAGAGGGTGTAATTACAGTCATAATTGGATCTTCGAGTCATTTCGAGATAGCTATTGCAACCGCTATAGCAATCTACGGAGTTGGATCAATCGCCGCTCTAGGTACTACAATGGGACTATTCTGGGAAGTGCCAATTATGCTAGGTCTTGTGTATTTATCCAAAGCACTCAACAAACGGAGGTTCTGGAAGGGTGCTCCTATGTGAGATGATTGCCTATGGCTGAAGTGGGTTTCAGGAAGTCAGTAAGCAAGAATGAGGCAATATAGAAACACTGATATATCGAAATAATTCGATTTAAATTATAGGATGATACTATTATGAGTTCAGAACAACCTGCCTTCATCATGTGTGTATGCACAGGAAAATGTCCCGGCTTCGAGAAGATGGACATCTGGGACTTCATTAATACTGTAAGGATGATTCTTCCAGTAACACACGGTGTAATTCATCCTCAACTTTGTGAGGTTGACGGTGACCGCTATCTTGAGGATGTTCTGCGACAGGATCAGAAGGTCTTCATCGGTGGATGTGCACCAGCAATGCAGTACAAACTATTTCGCGATGCATTTGAAAAAAGAGGAATGGATGTTAAAAAGGATTTAGTACCAATTGATGTGCGCGACTTGACCACTGATGAGGCTGTTGAGAAGGTTTCTGAAGAGTTGAAGAAACATGGATATGACATCGAGTAAATCTGGTTCTGGTACGACCTTCATGGGTGTTGACCGTGAGAAAATACCTTGGTGGCCTACTATAGACCTCGATATGTGTGATGGATGCAACGGTGAGTATGATTGTCTAAAATTCTGTCCTCATAAAGTCTATAGACCACTCGAAAATCCTTCTGGAATCGAAGTTGAAAATCAGTATAATTGCGTCGTTTTCTGCCAAGCCTGTAGTAAAATGTGTCCAAAGGATGCGATCTCTTTTCCCGCGAAGGGTGATATTCTTAAGATCATCAAGGCTGAACGAGCTAAGTGAGGGGATATTCAGTGGTGCGTAAGTACATTCTCCCCTGTGCAGGTTATGATCGACCTGGTGGTGAAGTGACCCGAGCTGCTGCAGAACGACTCGCAAAGAATCGTGACGATGTGGTTATAGGAAGCATGGGTGCACTCTTCATGGAACGTCCGGGCGAGATGCGTAATTATCGAACTTCGGATGTGTTTTGCTTAGATGGTTGTGGAACAGACTGTGCCACAGAACTTGTGCAAGCACGTGGACGGGATGATGCTACGACTCTTTCCATTCCTGAAATTACAGGCTCAGTTGAGGGCTTCGAAGATAAAGTCCGGCTCGCAGTTGATGCTATCGCAAAAGAATTGGACAAGAGTACTCCTAAGACCTCATCCACAGATACTGTAGAGCCCTCCCGTGAAATCGAGTACATTAAGGAAAAATTCGACAAATTCGTCCTCAAGGTGGCCAAGGGTCTGAAGTACTCTGATAATGACTTCTGGGTCAGGGTTGAAGGTGAACATGTTCGGATAGGTGCTTCAGACTTCCTGCAGCAGATGACGTCTGATGTGCATTTTGTGGAGCTTGCTGAGCCTGAAACTCACGTAGATATGTTTGATGATGCAGGTATGATGGAGTCAATAAAAATTATGGTTGAGATTATAATTCCTGTGTCAGGAACGATTGTAGAATCTAATGTGTTACTTGAGGACAGCCCCGAGTTTATCAATGAGAGCCCTTACGACAAAGGTTGGCTATACCTCATAAAACCAGATGATATTGATGAACTGGAATTGCTCCGGGACGCATCCGACTATATGACGCACGCATTAGTAAAAGCGCAGGAAGAGATTGGAAAAAAGGTGGAATAGAAGATGAAGAAAGTAGTAATTCCGTGTAGTGGAATCGGAAAGGCATTCGGCCAAGTAGCAAGAGAGGCGACCTATTTATTGACGGATCGCGAGCATCCAGACAAGTTTGCAACCATCTGTCTTCCGCTGTTGATGGCAGACGATGAGGAGTCCAAGCAGATTGTGTTGGAATCTGATGTCTACACCATTGATGGCTGTCCGAAGAAATGTGCGTCGGTGCTCGTGAAACATGTGGGAGGAAACCCCGTGATGGAGTTATTAACAGCAAAGGTTCTCGCGAAGAATAGGGAACACAAACCAGAAACAATACTTGACATAGGTGAAGGGGGCAAGCTTCTAGCAGAAGATATCGCCAGAATAATTCTAGATCACGGAGGTGGCGAATAATGGCGTTCAAACCCAAAGTTGGATTGATATCGTGTAGCGGTGAAGCATGCTCAGGAGGAAATATCTCACGTGCTGCAACACTCGAAGTACTTCACCACCTGAGACCAACCGAAACAGTAACTATTTGTCTTCCCCTCTTCTTAGCTGGAGATGAAGCAGAAAGAGACTTTGCGAAACACTTCCCTACAATAACAATTGATGGATGCAGTAAACTCTGCGCGGCGAAAGGCACTACAAAATATAGCAGCGAACCAGCTGTAAAACTGGACGTGGAGAAATATACAGGGGATAACTGCACAGTCATAGATGAGAGACAGAAGATCACCAAAAGCAGCGATCTTGTAGAAAAGATTTCCCAAGATATAGCATCACATGTTGACCGGTTAAGGGAAGAATGGAAGTGATTTATGTGTCTGATAAGATTCAGGTAATAGTGTTTATGCCGGTGGGAGTATGTGGATGCAGTCAGACTGGATTCTTAGGACGAGTCTATGAAGTTGTCAGAAAATATCGAGATGTTATAGCATTCAGAGAGGATTCAGCTGAGAGTGAAACTGCTAAGAGATATCGTGTTAGTTATCGTGGTGTTGTTGTCGGAACCAAATCTCTTGGAAGCAATCCTACTACAGCCAAAATAGAGGAAGCTATTATCAAAGAGATTGAGCAGCAAGGCATCAAAGCATCTCAATAAAATAACACACACAGTTCTCAACAGTGTTCTAACACTAATCAACTCTGTGAATCTACTGCTTTAGCACCTGAGTCATACATATCAATAATTGTACGTCTGCTGACTTCAGGTGTTTCTGGATAACAAATTGATACTTTTTTCCTTAGATTCGCCTTAAGTAAAAGCGATTGAACTTTCTGTGGAAACAATCTATTACCTACGGAAGTTATTTTCAGGTCCCTATATAAAAATTGAATAATTTAAATCATTCAATATATCCTGATATGTCTGCTTACCTACTTGAAGATGAAAAAGAATGGTCAATCAAGTTATAGTCGTGAGCCACCTGGAAAAAAAATGGCGACTTATCAGCAGTGGACAATATCTCCTTCGAGATACAGGAGGGGGAGGTCTTTGGGATTCTTGGACCTAATGGTGCTGGTAAGACAACCACAATACGAATGCTCACTGGTGTTATCTCTCCAATGTCGGGTGAAATCAGTATCCTCAATCAATCTATGCCAAGGGACGCAGTTGCAATCAGAGAAAAGATTGGAGTTCTGCCTGAAACTGCGAATGTATACGGGGACTTGACAGGAATTCAGAATCTACATCTTTATGGAAAACTCTACGGTCTAGGAAAAAAAGCGATGAGTGAGCGGTCTGAGAATCTCTTGAGAGAGATGTCCTTGTATGAGCAGAGGAATCAGATAGCAAAGACCTACTCAAAAGGGATGAAACAAAGGCTCAGTCTTGCCATGACGCTCATGAGTCAGGGACAAATCTTGTTTTTAGATGAGCCAACTTCAGGACTTGACCCAAAGAGCGCACTTCAGATTCGAGGTGTGATATCAAGCTTGGCAGCCTCTCAAAGAACAATTCTGCTTACGACTCACAACATGAAAGAGGCTGAGGAACTCTGTGACCGTGTCGCTATCATGAATCATGGCCGCATTGCTGCAATCGACACACCAGGGAATCTCCGAAGTGCTTTCCAAGAGCGTCAAAGCGTTGTCATTGAGTTCTCAAATGCACCAGATATGGATGAAATTCGCTCAATCTCTGGAGTAAATGAAGTGACTTCAACCGGATCGAGAGTTAGATGCTATGCATCAGACCCTGGTGAAGTTCTCATTCAGTTGGTGAATCTTGCAAGAAAGAACAGACTACGCATCCAAACCCAGTCTATCTTGGTAGTGTGGTAGGCATTTGTCTTGGATATTCTATAGAAGGGTAGAAGCGGGTACAGTTGCAGACCAAGCCTTATCATACTGAGTCCCAATTGCAGATTTAGGATTTGGAACTTACAACTATACAATAATTATAACTGACGGTATAAGTATTCTAAGTCATACATCTATAGTTCATCTGGTTGAAGGGACAGCGAATGATGCAAATCCTTGGATTGCTATTCTAGCACTTCCCTTGGTCATTTCGAGTGTTCCTGTAGTTGTCTTCGGTGTCTGGTTTGTTGTTGAAAGATATAGAGATTAATTGGAATAATTTCTATATTTCAAAAAACTAACGCCAAGACTTCAATTTCTTAAGCTCATGAGCCTCAATAGCAGGGTCTACTTCGAGGACTTCTACCTTCAGCATCTTATCACCTTGCTGGATTTGATTAATCACATCAAGTCCCTCTGTTACTTGACCAAAGACCGTGTGTTTTCCATCAAGATGTTTAGTATTTTCTTGACTCAAGATTATGAAATATTGACTTCCTCCAGTATCTCTTCCAGCATGCGCCATCGAAAAACCACCAACCTTGTGCTTCTGTCTGTGTCCTCGGGTTTCACAGGGAATAGCATACCCAGGACCACCAGAACCAGTACCTGTGGGATCTCCGCCTTGAATTACGAAATCATCAACAACTCTATGAAAAGTATGTCCATCATAGTAGCCACTCTGAGCAAGAGTGACAAAATTCTTGACCGTATTGATTGCATCATCATGGAAGAGTTCTGCTAGAATATCACCATGATTTGTTTGAATCTTAATTTTTGTTGGCAAATTTCAGCACCTTACAAACTAATTTACGAACACCGTCGTATTACTTGATTCCTCATCCTTGTCTACTTAGGCATTACGGAAGCGCAGTACGTAATACTAGAAGGAGTCAATTCTGTATTGTTCCTAATGATTTTCTCATCTCTTGCGAGTTTAACACTCTCAAAATGAAATTGTATGAGCTCATATACTTGTAGCAGTATGAAATATTATGAAAGGACTAGGTAAGTGGGCTAGTGCTGTGTATGCAGTTCGAAGCGCGCGACTGAAAGCCCGAAAGAAGAAGTATTCTTCTAAAAGGAAGTCCTTACTCTCCAATAAAGAACTAACATCAGGTTCTGGGGAGTCCGCGGCTGTTCACTTTGTCCAGTCGGACCTTACTAGTTTCAGCGATGGAACTGGCAAGAGTGATAATGACCCCGCCGTGGTAAATACTGTGGAAATACTCTCTGTTGTTGGAAGTGATGCTCCAGCATTCAAACAGGAGAAGGAAGCCAGGTCTTCAGGAGGGATACAATCCCGATGAACGTTGACAAATCTCTTGCTAATTGCAAATTCTAGTGGAATTTACGAAGTGGTGACACTGGGACGAGAAGGGCGGAACATAGAAATATCTTGCAGTTGAGGTTCACTCACCATAAAATGTAAGATTTAGGTTATATTATGAAACCAGACATTCTCCTAACAAATATTGGACAGATTGCTACCGTCGCAGGGCATAGTGAGAACCCAAAAACTGGGAATGAACTAGGAGAATTATCCATAATCGAGAATGGTTCAATAGCCATCGCAGAGGGGATAATTATT
>JAUWOU010000134.1 GCA_030612005.1 Candidatus Thorarchaeota archaeon
TCAAGTTCTCCATTTGAATCGTGGAAATAGGCGTATCCAACTCTCCAACCTGGAGCGAGGTATACCTTGCTGACTCCATTGAAGCCTATCACCGGAACATCTCCAGCAATGCGAACCATTGGTGTCTGTGGTTCATCGTAAGTCAGTTGGTCATAGATCTCGTCAGAGATGAGGGGAAGACCGTATTCTCCTGCAATATTGACAATCTCTCTAAGGGACTTCTCGTTGTACACAGCACCTGTTGGGTTGTTGGGATTGATGACTAGTATGCCAACAGTCTTGTCTGTTATCTTGTTCTTTAGATCTTCAGTATCAGGGTTCCAATCGTCCTCCTCGATAGTCCGATACGCAACGGGCTTTCCACCAAAGAAGCTGACGTAGGAAATGTAAGGAGGGTAGGAGGGTCCTGGTACGAGGAGCTCTGAGCCTGGATTGATTAGAGACCCTGTTAGGAACTGGATGGCCTCTGACACTCCTGCGGTAACAATCATTCTGTTGGGGTCGATATCAATCTTGTTTACACGCTTCTCTTTTTCAGCGGCAGCAACTCGAAGTTGTTCCTCTCCATCAGATGGTGAATATCCATTCCAACCATCCTCAGCAGCCTTGCAGATGGCATCTACCATATATTGAGGAGTTTTCCAGTCATACTTGATAGGATCTCCAATATTGAGGTAGAGTGGCTTCTCGCCAGAAGTTTTCTCATATTTCTTAGCAGCAACTACGATATCTCGAATTGCATACTTGAGATTAGCGGCACCTGGAGTGATGTTGAGTTTCATCTTTACCCCTGCTCGTGGTGCCTTCTATCCCCCGTATATTGTTTACTGTCAAACCAAGTACCTCCGTAAATGAAGGAAGGCCTTAACCTGTTTGGTTAATATATAAGGTCTTCACTAGAAATTTCTAGAATATTATTTGAATCATATTCTCTCTGTCATTGGTTTTTCACTTTATTTTCTCATCCCATTGTATATGTTCTTGGTATCTAAGCTCTCTTGATTGATTCTCATCTTCGATCCTAAATTTTAAAGAGGAGATCATCTCTCAGAATCTCTCACCAACTAAGATACTAGGTGAAATCATAACATCTTAGTGCTATATTCTCATCTTGCGCTTTTCAAGAGCGAAAACACATTCAATATTCACTTTCTGTAACCTTTTCTTGAATGGTGAGGATTCCAGCCTAGTTTAATTGCTCTTGATTTGTATTCATCAGATTCATCGTACCTCTTTGTTTTTCTTAGAAATACCGAGTAGCCATAATTGGCTTCCATACTATTTGGATTTAACTTGAGAGATTCTACGTAATAGTGTTCAATTTCATTTACTGGCCGATTCATATTGGTCAACACACGAGCTAAATCACACATAATCCAAGCAATTAGATAGGTGTCTTTTCTAATTTCAGCTTGCTTGAGAGCAGTTCTCAAAAGTCTTTCAGCTTCTGCGTAGTTTTCATCTTTCATCTCAAGATGTGCCCATGATTGCCAGTTCAAAGAGCTTTCAGGTTGGAGTTTGGTTGCTTTCATGTATAGTTCTCTTGCCTTCTTGAAATTTCCTAAACGCCTCTCCATATTAGCCCATGAGTGCCAGATTGCAGGATTCTTTGGTTCAATTTCTGTTGCGAGTTTATACTTCAGACGAGCTTCTTTCGTTTCCCCTATTCTATCTTCAAGAAGAGCCCAGTTGAGACATGCTGAAGCATTTATAGGATTAAATTTTAGGGCATCTCCGAACAATTTCCTTGCATTAACTAGATTTCCAATTTCGCCCTCCATTGTGGCCCATGCTGTTAACGCCTCAGAATACTCGGGTTCTATTTGAAGAGCTTCCGAGAATAGCTTTCTGGCAATCTCAATCTCTCCTCTATTCTTAGCTAGGACCGCTTCTTCATACTTTCTTCTTGCTGAATATAATGGGTGTGCAGGAAGCACAACCTTGACACTGCATAAATCGACCTCGAAAATTGGATTTGAAGATCCGTTTGAGGACATCGCTCCAAACATTCTAGATATTCCAGTTCCAGCTTGTTCAATATATTTCAGTTCATACATTTTTCCTGCAATTTCTGGATTTCTCAGCCATCGCCGTCCAGTATGATTCTCCAAATCATCTATTGTCACCCCTCCACCAAGACCTCCAGGACTTCGAATTTCAATTCTATCATCAAAAATGTACAAATCAATCTGTGAACCCGTATCTAGGTAGTCGCGATGTACAACTGCATTAGCTATTGATTCTCGGATGGCTACAGCGGGATATTCCGAAACATCTACGCGTCTTATTGACTCAGAGGTAATTGTACTTCCTATCGCTGAGAATCTTTCAACAAAGCTTGCAGCCTCTGATATAATTTCATCTAGAGTACCCACTATTTCTTTTCTATCCAGATGTGGGTCAGCTAGTGAATCCCCTCGAAATCTTATGGCATTGATACTGCTTAGTTTGATGAACTTTTGGGGATTTTTACCAAACACAAGCATAGAAGCTATTGTTGGTCGTTTTTCGCCTCCTTCTTCTCTTGTAAGACCCAATGCTTCAATGATTGCTTCTAATTCACGTTTGTCAAAAGATGTCACATCAGGTGATCTTGTCGCTCTATAATATGCCATCACCTTATCACTATCAATATCTTCAATAGTTGCGTTAGGGATCAAGTAATCATCTCGTGATCTAAGAAGCGCCTCTCCCCTTAGAGTAAATTCTTCATCAGATGTGGCAACTCTTGTTGTCGATCCTACGCGGATATAACACCGACCATCAAAACGATGAGGTTTCGAACTGCTTCTGCTAACTTCAACTACAATAAGATTCTTTGAATCAATAATTGGAGTATGAATTACTGGAGATAGTGGTGGTTGACATGTTTGTCTACAGGTATCAGATATATCCCGTTGAGCTTGATCTATGTTTCCTCTGAATCCAGCAATATTTCCATCATTATCCACGCCATATATAAGAAATCCTTTTGGCTGTCCATCGAATCCATTTGCGAATGCGGACAATGTCTTCCCGTGCTCTCTCTGGATTGATAATTTGAACTCAAGATTGGAAGATTCTCCTCTGCTAATTATTGATTTGATTTCATGTTCGTCCATTTCCCGATTACTCCCACGAAGCGATACTGACTCAATTCTGAATTCGACTGTTCATATATTTTTCCTTATCGTACAGCCAAAGTCACAATAAACCCACCCGTTTCTGCAATGCTTTAACGAGTGATAGATACTCTAAAGGACTATTCTATACTGATGATGAGGATTTCATCTACAGCTTCAAACGGATGATTGGACTGAATGGTATCAACAATGTTGCAGAGAAGCCAGATCTACTCGATCGGTCTGTTTTATTCAGACTACGAGCGATGCCTCTGTCAAAAAGGATGGATGAGGAAGAGCTCTGGAGGAAGTTCGAAGAGCTAGGTCCTTCATTGATGGCTGCACTGTTCGATACCTTGTCGAAAGCAATGCAGATTAGTCCATCAGTGAATATTAATGGGAACTATCGGATGGCTGACTTCACAAAGTGGGGCTGTGCGATTACTCAGGCTCTAGGATATTCACAGGATGATTTCTTGAGTGAGTATCACAGGAATCTGAATCAGCAGAACATTGAAGCTTTGGAAATCGACCCTGTGGGTGTTGTCATTGAGCACTTCTGGGAGAACTGCAAAGCGGCTGGGAAGATTCCAATTAGAATGCCTCCAGCTCAAGTATTTCGGGAGATGGAACTGATTGCTCCCAATGTTGGAGTGACACCATCAGGAAAGGGCTGGCCAAAGAATCCTCAAGTAATGGGGCGGCGACTGAGCCAGCTGCGTGCAAATCTAAGACCGCAGGGAATTTCCTTTTCCACTGAACGAGATGGTCGAGCTAGGTATTGGATCTTCTCTGAAATCGATTCCTCTGAATATCATGTAAAATGCGTCATTCCGTCACCAGACAATGATGATCTGGCTAAGCCATCTGTTTGCTATGACGCAATCCTGATGGAATCAGCGGAGATCAAAATTGCGTCATTGATAATGAGGCTTTAGATTCCGATGGACGCATTCCTGACGCAATGACGGAAATGACGGAATTTCATAAACAATCTCATCCAAGTCAGGATCTTACACCTAAAGTTGTCATTTCACTACTAGCTCAAAAGCCATGGACTGAAAGAGAGTTGAGAGATGCAGTGGTTAGACTTGGGTACATCAGAGAATCTTTTGACACCATCTTTCAGATAATCAAACAAGACCCACGAGTCCAATCGTGGGGAATCACCCCAGTCTACTACACACTAAGAGCAGACGAATAACTTTACAGATTGAAATAGGATTTGTCTATAATATAGAAGTATTTTGTAGTGCTGTAAATGTAAACCGTGTAAAGATAATCCAACAAAAAATGGCAATGCTCCCTTTCCAACCCGTTCTTAACGCGGAAAGTCTAATCTTGTTCACCGTTTAATTGCTGGTTCGCCTGTTATCGAAAGATCTCATACAATTCGACATCTATGAGTGCTTGTTGAACTCTTATTTCTTAACTCGGGAGCTGTTTTTGAGGGGTTGGAAAGTTATGTCTGAACCTCAGGAAAAGCTCAAAAGGTGGTCTTACATTTTCCCTCCGGGGGAAGCCAGTGTCATCCAATAACAGCGAAATAGAAAAACGACTTTGGGAAGCAGCTGATGAACTGAGAGCTAATTCAAAACTCAGATCGTCTGAGTATTCAACACCTGTCCTTGGGCTTGTCTTTTTGAAATGGGCTGACTACAAGTTCTCTATTGTGGAGGAAGAGTTTCAAAAGAAGGCGGCGAAGAGTAAGAGAGCACGAGAAATAGGAAAAGTTGACTACCACGCTAAAGGTGTAATGTACCTGCCTGAAAAGTCTCGCTTCTCATTCTTGATGAAGTTACCTGAGAAAAGCGACATTGGAAAAGCTATCAATGATGCAATGAAATCAATTGAGGATGACAACGAGGATCTTCGAGGAGTACTACCATCTACTTATCATCGTTTCGACAGTCGTGTTCTGTTCTCGTTATTAAGAATCTTTAATGCTATACCTATGGACGTTGAAGGGGATGTTTTTGGTCAGGTCTATGAGTATTTTCTTGGGAAGTTTGCTATGGCTGAGGGTCAAAAAGGTGGAGAGTTCTTTACACCTATTTCAATCGTAAGATTGATTGTTGAAATCATCGAACCCTTCCATGGTCGAATCTATGATCCTGCATGTGGTTCAGGTGGAATGTTTGTACAGAGTGCAAGATTCGTCCAAGAACATAAGAAGAACCCAAGTGAGGAAATTAGCATCTATGGACAGGAACGAGTTTCTGAAACAGTCAGGCTTTGCAAGATGAATATAGCTGTTCATGGGCTTTCAGGAGATATTAGAGAAAGCAATACATACTATCAGGATATTCATCAAAGTCTTGGAAAATTCGATTTCGTTATGGCTAATCCTCCGTTCAATGTTGATAGAGTTGATAAAGAACGAATAAAGAATGACATTAGATTTCCATTTGGTCTTCCAAAACCTGATAATGCAAATTATCTATGGATTCAATTATTCTATTCTTCATTGAATTCCAATGGAAGGGGAGGATTTGTAATGCCTTATCAGGCAACCACTGTATCAGGTTCCGAGCAAGAAATTCGGTCTAAATTGATTCGAGAAAGAGTTGTTGATGTAATTATTTCGATTTCTTCTAATTTCTTCTATACAGTGAGTGTTCCCTGTACGCTCTGGTTTCTTGATATGAAGAAGCCAACGCTAGATCGGAGAGATAAGGTTCTTTTCGTCGATGCTAGAAAAATATTTGAACAGGTTAGTCGTTCGCAGAGAAAATTTTCTAAAATACAAGTAGAGTTCATATCGAATATTATCCGGTTATATAGAGGACAAAATCCATCTTTTGTGGTTGATAGCGGAGATAGATTCAATGAAATATTTCCTAGTAGTGAATATGCAGATATTCCAGAATTATGCAAAGTTGTGGAAATATCGACATTAGCGGAAAATAATTGGAATCTCAATCCCGGCGCTTATATCGATATAATCTTTGACTACGATGCAGATGGCGAATTCTATAGCACATTAAGGGAAATGAAAAAAGAGTTGCTAGAGTTGGATACGGAAGCCCGAAGTCTTTCAGTTTTAATCCAACAGAGTACCAACGATATTTTGGAGGGTTCTGATGAAACATAGCAGCTGGAAGGAATATAGAATTGAGGAATTATCTGCAAACACTCCCAATGCAATCGCACTTGGTCCATTTGGATCATACCTTACAAGGAAGGACTACGTATCTAATGGCATCCCAGTAATTCGAGGAGGTAACCTCTCCAAGGGACGATTCAATGCAGAGGGTTTTGTTTTCGTTACAGAAAGGAAGGCTGATGCTTTATCATCTAGCAATGCTTACCCAGATGATATTGTTATTACCTATCGTGGAACACTAGGGCAAGTCGGAATAATTCCGAAATTTCCGTTTAAAAGGTATGTAGTTTCACAAAGTGGGTTAAAATTGACTTTCAATTCAAATAGGGCGTATCCTCTATTCATGTATTACTACTTCAAATCGAAAGGAATCTTAGAACTCCTTAGACATAGATCTGGTTCGGGAGTGCCTGCAATTTCAAATCCAGTTACAAATGTAAAGCGAATAAAACTTCTTCTTCCCCCGTTGAAAACACAAAAAACTATCGCAAACATCATTTCATACTTCGATGTTCAAATTGAGAATAATACTCGTCGTATCGAAATCATTGAAGGGATTGTGCGAGAAATCTACCGAGAATGGTTCCTACGCTTCAGATTTCCGGAATATGAAGAAACCGAGTTGGTCAACTCGGAACTAGGGGAGATTCCTATTATTTGGAAAATTGTAGAGTTGGACAGCATTGTGGATATCAACAGAGGTCGCTCATACAGAAGTACGAATCTTGTTGAAGAGGGAGGTTATCCATTTCTTAATTTAAAATGTTTTAATCGTGATGGCGGATTCAGAAAAGATGGGCTAAAACGGTACGATGGACCATTTAAGGAAACACAGACCGCTGAATCAGGGGATATTATCGTTGCATTAACAGATATGACCCAAGATAGAGCAGTTGTGGCTAGAGCTGCAAGGGTTCCCGAAATGAATGAACCGAAATTCATTTTATCTATGGATTTAGTTAAAATCACACCGCATGATAGATCTACAAACGATTACATATACTCAATGCTTCGTTACTCAAGATTTCCTCATGAGATAAAGGAAAAGGCAAATGGGACGAATGTATTGCACCTGAATCCAAACTATATCAAGAAGTACAAATTCGTTTTACCACCAAAAGAACTTCAGCGAGCATTTTCAGAAATTATATCAAATCATTATCATTTACAAGATGTCCTTTCAAAACAGATTGATAAATTATCTCAAATGAGAAACTTACTACTACCACGATTGGTTTTGGGTGCAATTGAGGTTTCAGAATCAATTGGTGAAATAATGACATCTGAAGAACACACAACATCCAAATATGATAATAAACAGTCATCACTGACACAGTGGCTAGACGGGGATGAAGAAGACGGCAGCCGGAAGTGATGATTACACAGAAGATTTACTGGTTGAACAACCAGCCATAGATATATTCCGCGATATGGGTTGGGAAACAATCAACGCCTTCAATGAAACGCCCACTAATTGTTATATCACAGACCGTGAAACCAATATGGAAGTTGTACTAAAGACACGACTTCGTTCTGCTCTTGAGAGATTGAACAAAGACCTTCCTGATGACGCCCTAAATGAAGCTGTCAATCAACTCCTAACTGATAGAAGTGTGAAGACCATAGTTGGAGCAAATCAAGAAATCTACAAATTACTCAAGGATGGAATACTGGTTAGGTTTAGAGATACTGATCAGGAGATGAAGGAAGCGCGAGTCGAGATAATAGACTGGGATAATGCATCCAACAATGATTTCTTCTTAGCGTCACAGCTGTGGGTTGCAGGGTCAATCTACACAAGAAGACCTGATCTCATTGGTTTCGTCAATGGAATACCACTTGTCTTCATTGAGCTTAAGGCAGTACACGAGAACCTCAAGAATGCCTATGATGGTAATCTGTCGGATTACAAAGAAACCATTCCTCATCTCTTCTGGTATAATGGTATAGTTATTCTCTCGAATCTTGCTGAGAGTGTTGTTGGAACGGTCACCTCTGACTGGGAGAACTTCACAGAATGGAAGAAGATTGGAAGTGAGGAGGAACCCGCTCAATCATCACTTGAAACCACACTCAGGGGAACGTGTGAGCCATCGCGTCTACTCGATATCATTGACAACTTCATTCTCTATGAGAAGGTCCGAGGCGGCGTCGAAAAGATTGTTGGAAGATATCATCAATATTTTGGAGTAAACAATGCAATTGAAGCTATTCACAAAATCAAAATGAACAAGGGCCGTCTTGGTGTATTCTGGCATACTCAGGGTAGTGGCAAAAGTTTCTCAATGGTCTTCTTTAGTCAGAAGGTACTTCGGAAGATTCCTGGTTCATGGAGTTTCGTTGTTGTAACGGATAGGCTTGAACTTGATGATCAAATTTACGACAAATTTGACAATGTTGAAGCTGTCTATGAACCAGAAGAACGAGTTCGAGCTCAGACTGGTGAACATCTCAAGCAACTCCTCACGGAAGACCATAGGTATGTCTTCACGATTATTCACAAGTTCAAATCTGACCATGGAGAGAAGTATCCCAAGCTCTCAAATCGATCAGATATCATTGTCATGACTGATGAGGCACATAGAACTCAGTATGATATTCTAGCAGGGAACATGCGAGATGCTCTACCAAATGCAGCATTCATTGGATTCACTGGAACGCCACTTATTGCATCAGAAGAAAAGACCAAGGAAACCTTTGGCGATTATGTCAGTATCTACAACTTCTCACAGTCGGTAGAGGACAATGCAACTGTTCCGCTATATTATGAGAATCGAGTCCCGGAACTTCAACTGATTAACGAGAGTTTTGATGAAGAGATGCTGCAGATTCTCGAGGAAGCTGAATTAGATACAGCTCAAGAGGATAAACTTGAACGTCATCTGTCAAAGAAGTATCACCTCATCACCCGTGATGATAGACTGGAGAGGATTGCTGAAGATATTTTTGAACACTTCACTTCGAGAGGTCAGCAAGGGAAGGCTATGGTAATCTCGATTGATAGGATTACCGCAGCCAAGAAGTATGAAAAAGTTCG
>JAUWOU010000117.1 GCA_030612005.1 Candidatus Thorarchaeota archaeon
GTTGTGAAGGAGCACCTTGATCATGGATGAACTGGACGTTCTTTCTTGAAATCATTCTAAGGAAGCCCAGAGTGGATGAACTTACATTCCCTGTTATTCACTAATCGATTAGCCAATAATCAATGAGAGTAAATTCCAGTAACAACTGAATCGTCTGACATAGTTCTGTAATCATATCTTAACCAACAACAGATACAGAAGACTCATTATTGCCTTAATTCAGTGGATAGTCGATTGGTTTTGTAACCAATGGGGGTATTAGGATCTTGACTGGTAAGAAAATACATGACATTTTGAAATACTGGATAATGGAAAGAGCTGAAGAGAAACACGACGCTCGTGGTAACAAGTACTATGATAGAATATATTCTGGTGACACAGAACCAGTAGATATTCGTGTTCGCATGAAACACTTTGATTACCGTCCTGATGTTGTTCTTGTGCGGAAAGGAATGAAGAATATCATCGAAATTGCATTGAGCGAGGATTGGCGTGCTGTTGTTGGTGAACTTGCTCTTGTAAAAGCATGTAGAGCCTCAAATGCAGTTTTCATTGTGTACGAATGGGGAGAAGATGTGATAGAAAACATCATGAATGTAATGGGTGAAATTCTTGGATTCGAAAATTTGTCTTACATCAACCTAGATGAAGACGAGTATAGTGACTTAGAGAAAGTAAAGAATAAAGTTGAAAGGTTATTAGTTAAATGGGAGTTTTTCTGATTCCTATCAGGATGTCGTGATAGAAATGTTTGAACTATCTCCTAAGACTATGTTTTTCTTTTTGGCGGTGTATCATAATGTTTAGGAAATCATATCATCAAGAGCTTGTGGACTTCAGAGATAGAAGAAGAGAATCTATCAAGAAAGAATCGAAATCTCAACCATTTCAAGGGGAATCTGTGAAAGCAGGAAAGGAATTTGCAGGTATATTATGTTCTGCATTGCGAGAAGCAGGAGTTCCGATAATATCGGAACTCGAAGACAAACGCAGAGTATGTAAACTAAGGACTCAAACGCTATTAGGACATGAGTTTCGTGTGGATCTTGATGCGTACGTTCCAAATGACGAAAGACTGAGTATTGGATTAGAAATCAAGTACATGGAGTCTGGTATCTTTTACATACCGGACACCAAGAAGATTGCCTACGATTATCTTCATCTTCGAGAATCACATCCAAATGTCGTCTATGTAATTATTTCTGGAGGTAGGATTTCAAAGACTAGGAAATCCGAGATGAGAATCAGAACTATGCTGAATGCTTTTAGTGATTGTTTCTTCGACTTCGATATTGAACAACCTCATCTTGAAAAAAGATTCAATAACATAGTTCAATCTCTGAAGAGGATAAGCAATTCTAAGAAGAAAGCAGTTAACCCAAACAGAATCTCTACCCAAACTGTTCCAACGAAGTATTTTGGAACCATTCAAGAGAATGGAGAAAAGATTTCCTTTCCTGAAGCTGTGAAATCAGGTTTCTCGTTCGAAAGAGAAGTTAAGAAAAGGATCTACAAACAACGAATTCCATTCACCCCCCAAGAAGGTGTAGTCTACACGCCCTATGATATCCAAACAAAGCAAGGAAAGAGTATGATTAACATAGAAGGAGATCTTTACATCCCCTCTCATAATAGTCCAACGATTATCATCGAATGTAAGAATATGAGAAGATTATCACGTGCATTCCTTAGCTCCATGTGTTTTGATGCTTGGTGTTTTAAAGAGAAATTTCCAGATTCAAAATACTATGCAATCATTGGTCCAAGAACAAAACCATTTTCGACCGGCTTTCTTAACGGTTATATTGATGGTATTGTGTATGCTAATGGAATTGAATCCTTTCTTGAGTCTATCTTATGAATCGGAGCCTTCTGATTTCATCATCTTGCACAGATTAATTAACAATGGTATCAGCAGTACAAGATGTAAAATCTCGAAATAGGAGTGTTGTTAATGGCCGAAATTATAAGGACAGCGAAAGATGACAAGGCAAAGAAGATTCAGCGGCGCGGCTGTATTATATCAGGGGTCATGACGGTTCTTATTATCGTTGAGTTTGTGATGGGCTACACTGGTTTGCTGAATGTTGTTACAACTGTAGCTCTGACAATCACGACTTTTGCTGCTGGTTGTATTGTGTTGTGGTTTAAGGTGTTGGCTCCTGATGCGATTAAACCCTACTAACAATCCGAGAGATAGCCTGACTGAACTGGATAGGCAGACGACTACACGTGTAGTTGTGGTTGGTTTCTAACCTCAAATCCTTCTAATAAATCTCTGTACGTGTCGTTCTTCCAGATTTCGAGATGCACTATCATCAAAGAATCCACCATGACCAATGTACAATTTGCAACTCGTATATAGAGTTCCTTGAGCATCGGTCAGTACGACGTTTCTTTCTCTCTCACCTTCAAGGTGGAAATGGAATCCATAATCAATCATCATTGACAGAGAACCTCTTCGCTCGTGCTCCTGTACTTCACTCCTACTGAACCCAAACCGTGTCCTACTTGAAAAGACGAATATTGTACCAGTAGCTTGAGCCATCCGACTCATGTTACTGATATAGCTGGTCAGTGTAGATTTTTTCCCCAGATATTTCAATGCGTAACTAATTGAATCTATGATTACAAGAGCGACATGATGTCTTGCAAGAGTCTTGCGCATCGTTTCGAATGACCCTTCCATGAACCCACTCTTTGCAACATCGACCAGAATGATATTCTGTAAAACTGCATCTGGATCCATTCGCAACCTGAAAGCAATCTCTTTGATCCTCTTCTTGTGATAACTCTGCTCAGCATCATACCATATCACCTTTGGTTCAGTGCCATCATCGGTTTCCATGAGTTGAGCCATTACTGCTAGATGAGAGCACATGAGCGTCTTACCCGCCCATTGATGACCCCTCATCTCAATGATACTTCCGGACTTAAAGCCGCCTCCAAGAGTTCTATCAACACAGTCAATGCCAGTTACAAGGTGCGGAGTACTTTCCTTCTCAAGTTCAAAACCTCTCTTGAACCCACCAATCCCAACTGCCTGTCTTGCACTCTTGATAAGTTCCAGCGACCGTTCTCTGGTAATTCCTGTTCTGGACATTATTTCTTCCGGGACACTCGCGGATAGAAGTTCAGCCGTAGTGAAACCAATGCTCCTGAGTCGGACCTTGATATTATCTGGAAGTCCAGACACATCTGCAAGACTGGTTCTTTTCAGTAAGCCCCCCATTCTCAAACCTCTTCCTCTTTGTCAAGTCGGATTCTAGAAACTACGATTTTCTTTAGTTCCTCAGCTCCTATTCCAAAATGCACATCTGTTAGTGGATCCCATGTATACATACCTTGGACAGCAATCCCAACATTGTACGGTAAAAGAAGAACTTGTGCAGCTTGGTCTATGTCCTTGTACTCTATGCTTTGACCGACCTTTCTCCATCGCTTCGTGTCATGGACCTTGAAAGAAATATTTCCATTGTCAAGAGCTCCTGACAAGCTGCATTTCACTCTGGTCACACCTGATGTCAGTGAGCCTATTGTTCTGATATGATCCAACAAATTTTCACCAAAGTTATTCCGTCGTTCTGGAAGTTTCTGGTTATGAATGGAGGGATATTGCAACCCCAATGTGAGCACCTTGATGTACCTTAATCGAGCATGTGCACATCTTGATCTTGTCCCATAACGCATCATTCCTATAGGATACCAACTAAATGAATCCTGGCTTGTCAGGTCGTTGAGCTCTTTCTGTTTGTTAAGTTGTCTGTCTGCTTCATAAAGGACATCGATTCCTTGATGACCAGCAATCAAAATAGGTCGGATTCTGCAATCTCTGAAGTTGAAATTTGTGAGGGCACTTGTTTCATCAAGCGAGGTTACTGCATTTGCCCGAATTAGTGACATTGGTCCAGATTTCTTGTTGTCTTGTTCGACACATCCTGCGATGAACCTGCTACTATATGCTCCGTCTTCAAAAACGTACCAGCGATATGATTTTGGATTACCCTTTGTCAAGTCTATCCGTAACCCATACCTGATATCTGACAGGGCAGTTGTCCGTGAGAAAGGCACACTGTTCCAGTATTGTGCTTTAGCCCTGATTTGTTCATACACGGCATGTGTATCGAATTTCGAGGTTGGTCGAGTTCCAGTCCTTGGTCTTGCACCCATTTGCATTATAACCCAGGGTCGAACCATATTCCAGAGGGATTGTATTTCGGTCTGGTGAAGAATGTAGTGTTCAGCCAAGCTTGCTATCATGAATACTAGATAATTACCATAATGCTGGAGGATGTCTTTTCTCTCTACTTGTAACTTGGAAAGATCTTCCTTCATTGCTACTGGCATTGGCCAGCCTTCTAGCCAGTTTCGACCCCACAGTAACCTTTGCCAGATCTGACTGAAATACCTGCTTTTTCTGAAGATGTCTGAAATGTTCTGTAGAGCTTCCATATATGTGAGTCTTTCAGGTCTAGTGAGTGCCTTTACAAACTCTAGGCATTGCTCCTTCAAAGGAGATGAACTATTGTCGCGCTTGAGCAGGAACAGGCTGACATCTTGTAGTCGGGCTAGTTCAATCTTTCCAGCATCGGAGCTTGAGAATCCGGTATATACTAGATCCGAACTATGTGGAGGGAGTGAGACTGATTCTAGCGGTTCAAGTTCTAACTTTGTTTTCCTATATCTTCGTCTAGCGTTCACTTTACTAGGAGAAGGTTTGCATAGCTCCTTTGTAAAAGTAAGACGAGATAATACTCCCCTGTATCCTTGAGTCCCCTCTCTTCTCCCCAGTCGTTTCTTCTTAACCTTGAGACTCTCCAGATTCCTGTCTTTTTGCAGGACTTCAGATTTCGGACACCGCGGCTCTATGAATGGAAACAGGTCTACAGCCATATCCCCACTAAACGCAGGGGTCTTTAGGGTCTTCAACCAGCGGAACGTACTGGGTGGTCGAGTTCGAAGGCTTTTCTTCAACTCTTGTTCTTCGACTGAAGGCTTTCGTGACAAGAATCGCTTAGACCATCCTATCAGCGGTGGGATTCCGATTGTAGTGCAATCAATTCCGTTTGTCTTTTCCGGAATAATTGTCATTAGACCTCTTACGTGATCAAATTGCGGGACCTTACTACCTCCTTTTCTCGGTGGAAAAGGAATGTTCAGTACAATCTCATTGATGTATGGTTGCAGCGGTGAATCGTATCGAAATGGTTGTAGTTGTTGTCGCTTGTACAACTCAGAACTTGTTGCTAGGGGTGATGGTGAACCAAACCACAACATACAAGCCCCAGATCGTAAGATGGCTTCAGCAATATGTACTGATAAAGTATCAACTAACCCTTCAAACTTCCTTGGAACTGTTTTTCTTATGGTGTCTATACCAGACACTATGACAAAGTCATAATTCTTGATTCGTGCATGGATTGATTCAACTGAGAGTATCTCATCTCCCGAAAACAACGCACCCTCAATTTCGGTCGAGAGGTCTAGGAACTTGATATCTTTGAAGAACTGGTGTACTCTATTATGGTGGAAATCCAACCGCATGAAGGCTGTTCGAATCACGTCACTGGTGAATTGTCCTGCAAGGTCAATCCAGACCACTTTCTTGCAACTGTGCTTTTGAGCAGATTCGTATGCGAAACGAAGCCCATGCCAGTATTGTGCAATCCATCCCGCACTATCTCCAGGTGAGCTTACATCATCCCCAGTAAGATACAGGATAAAGTGTTTCGAATTTTCTCTTCTATTCTCAAATGGGTTCAGTTCAAAGAGGGATTGCTGCGGATAAGGTAGAGGGAGGACATCTTGAACTGAAACACCTTGGGGTACTGTGAAAGGAAAAATAACAATTGCGACTCGAGTCCTTAATGACCACCTGAATGTAGGTTCAAACAGTGTTCGAGGATATTCTAGTTTGTCATTTGGATTCTTTGCACGCATTTCCAGGAGGTCTTTACGTATCTGTTCGTAGACTGCTTTGATGAACGTGGGCACTATACGTCTTGACCTTGAGGGAAAATCGTGGCCATCAACCAGTATGATCCCTCTCAAACAAGATTCAGGGGGACTCAAGTCATCCTTTGCGACAGCTTTGTATTCCCTAAGGAGCGCATCGGTGTATGACGTTACCTGTTTTTGTTCAGAGGGATTAGGAGTGTTCTTGATAGCAATCTCCCATTCGATATCAGTCAGAGGTCTTCTCTTTAATGGAAAGTCAATAATATTAGAATTAGTCTGATCATGAGGTTTTGAGATAGCTCCCCAATTAAATGCGGATTTTGTTTTAAGGTCAAGAACAAGTCTTGGAACCCTCAGACCAGACATTGAGTTGATGTCTTCTTCTATGTACGTTGGAACCTTTCTGACAAAGAGGGAGTAGTCAACCTTTCCTCGTCCTGCATTCACAGGGACCTCTGCTGCTAGGAGATATCCTGTCATATCACGCGTTAAGTAATCTCCACTGAGCATTGCACTCATCGACGAGAACGGTTGTGTCATCCCCCACGCCATCCGTTGATGAATTCGAGTTCCAACACGTGAAACAGTGTTAGTTACTCTATTGGCGAATCGTGTTACATCTTCATTACCAATTAGTTTCTCTACCTCTGTTTTTTGTTTTAGAACTTGTCTGATCTTAGAATCATCGATTTTGTCAAAGATCTCTGATGTTTCAAGAGTAGTATAGTCTATGGCCCCTTGTGTAGCTGTCATACGTGATGGATAGCCTATAGTGAAACCATGTTGTCCATTTATCATTTCGACTAAAGACTCTAGAATCGCTAATGATCTCTCTGTGAATTTCATTGTTCTTTTTTTCTTCTCAAATCCAGCCAAGTATAACTTGTCAAGTAAAGGACGTAATCTGAATATCAGGAGATTGATATATCTAGAGGCGTCACCAATGGGAACCGTGTGGATGAAACATTGTCGACAAAGCTCTACCAGATGACCTCGAATCGCATCCACAAAGTCCAATGATGGGAGCATAGGATGAGTGATGATGACTGTAGGTCGCCTTCTGGTTCCCCCATATACATAGTCCCTTTGGAAGTATTCCTTTCCTGACTTGTTTATCCTTCTTACTTTCTTTTCTTGGGGTAAAGGAAATGGATATCTTGTCATTCCGAGAAATCTGAGTTGAGCACCAGCAATATTCAATAGAACATTCAATGGACCTATGGTTCCTTCTTTCCACGAGTATACTCTCTTTACTTCTTTGTTCCCGTTCAGAGCAGTTGTGTTGAAGACTAATTCTAGGAAGTTCTTTCTGAGGTGTTTCTCAACATCACCGATTGGCACAAAGCGGTCTGGGTTCCTCTCACGACTCTGGCACTCTTTGCTGTTTTTTGCGGCATCAAAGAGAGCCTGTGATCTATCATATAGCTCTGGGAGTTCACCTGCACCTTCCCGAATCAAGCGAAGGATAGAATTCATTGCTGCAGTCTTCGCTTGTTGCATTGACCTCTCAGGGTACGGAATCTTCGGATTGCTAAATGACACAATAGTTCTTCCTGTTCTTACATATTAAAACCATTTCAAATATTAAATAGATTGTACTAGTTAATGAAACAATTGTCAATTCCTCTATTCCGAGAACTTGGTCTATATAATCAAACAACATTCTAAGATTAATTTTGCTTATCCGGTTCTTCGCCTGAACATAAATCCAGTAATCAGAGCTGTTAGTGCAATTGAAGCCAAAACTATGGGCATCGATTCAAAGAAGCCACCAACACTATACCCAATCACTGCACCAAGAATTGTCACTGCCACTTTTCCAATGAAGTAGCTAATAATAAATTTCCACGTGCTATATTTTGCAAGACCAACATAGACAATGAGTGGGTCATCAGGAACTGGAGAAGCTGCAGCAATGAAAACAGCAAATGCACCCCATTTCTTAACACGTTGCTCTTCTGAATCAAGAGATTTTAGGCGCTCCTCAGATAAGATCATCCTTGAGCCACGAACTACAAAGAAGTGGATTAGTTTCGCAGCAGTCGCAGATATGGCAATTACCACACCAACGAATATTGGATTGAATGTTGGTAACAAGAGCATTGCAGCTCCTGCAAGCACCATATTGCTCGGGCTTAGAAAAGGAATCATGTTGATCAAGAAACAAATAATGAAAAGACCGAAATAGCCCTCAAGAATCATATTACTAATGAATGTGATAATATCTTGCATACCTCATACTCCTGAGTCAAATGCAAATGGAATCTAATGATAGAATATTAGAATTCTACCTTCTCTACCAACACTCTTTGTACTCCATCTAGCACATTAAGTGAACTCTCTAACTCATCAAGATCTGCACTGAGTTGAGTTGGATTAAAGTAACACTCATAGAAACAACGAGTGCCGCGTAAACATACTCCAGTTGAGAACAGAAGATCAACAAGACCAGATCTCTTGAAGATTTGAGAAAGCTTTGTAAGAAAGTCATTACTGAGCTTTCCAATCTCAAGACTCAAGAAAAGCACTTCATCACTATCCAGTGGGAATATTTTGATGAGGCGGTCCTTGTGTACTAGCACCATCAGTCCGCGTTCTGTGCCCATTGCATTCTTAAATGCGACTGGAAATTTCACTGTTTCATTACTATCAAATTTAAGCACTCGGCCAGCAGTGGCTCCTTCATACGCATCGTCAGACATCTAATCACCGTAGTCAATTTATCTTCGTGATGAAATCCTACTGATGTTGTCATTCAAAACTAGAATATAAAATCATCTAGTGTTTGGTTACACCATCGAATGAAATTTTATAGATGAATATGTGGTGCTTTTGAGGGATAATTTGCATTAAACAATGATTACTATTGAGACTTACAGAAGATGAGCGAACCTCGTTCTCGAAGTTCAGAAACGTATCAGACTTGAGGGTACAGTTCATTTGTGAGTATAGATTCTATCTACAGGAAAAACTAGGACAGAGAGAAACGCGTGCAAGTATTGATGGAACAAGACTCCACGATAGTATTGCTACTGCTGAGAATAATTTACAGGAACAGCATCAGATAATCCCGATTCTAATTATGATTGCTGCCATCATCATCGGGTATCTGTGGATATTTGGGTGATTTCATGGATCCTCTCTTGAACCTTCTTCTATTCATTGTCCTTGTAGGAATTGTCCTAGTTACTGGATTCATTCGAATAGAATTCAGAACCATCACTGTGAAAGGTAAGTTGAGGAATGCAGAAACATCTCCATGGGACCTCAATGAGTTTTTGAACTTGAAACCTAGTCGTCCCAAGTCAAACGAGTACTACCGATTCAATGAGGAATCAGTAAGATCTCATGCTCATAGATTTGTAGGACGTTTTGATAGTGCAATCCTCCACTGGGAAGAGGCTCCAATTCTTGACCTGATTGTTGAGAATAAATTTCCAGTCAGTTACTTACCCGAGAAGGCCAAAAAAGAGGATTTCTTTCAAGCCGGTCTATATGCTCTTGCATTATCTGAAAGCGGGGTTTCCTGCAGTGATACGAGATTAGTAGTAGTATACTGTCTTCAAGATGTAGCAAAGAGATGCTTATTTGGAAACGCCCCTAAGAAATGCTCGGATTGTGGAGAAGGAAGATTTTTCTCTCGGCAGTTTGACCAGCGAGAGATTACAAAATACTTGAAGAGAATTGATGAGGTTTGGTACAAGAAGCGACGCCCAAAAACCAGCCCAACTGAAACCAAATGTCGACCTTGTCCATACAGTAGAAATGGCAAGTGCAATTATTCTGCAGTATGAATAGCGATTTGAAAACACAGACCTTTATACGGTTAAGGAGAAGATACGCTATCATGGTTCATGGATTGACAAAGCTTCTAACTGTGGTTATGACTAGCAAGAGAGACCTCAAGCGGGTATATTATACACAAAGGAGTGAAGGGTCCAAGCTTGATGCAAAAGAGCTGGTAGCTTCTATCATCGGAGTTCAACGGTTGATAGAAGAACTCATTGATCTCAAACGAAAAAGAAGAGCTGCAAAGAAAGTTCTGGAAGATAGAAAAGCAGAACTTACCATGCGAAGATGGATAGCGGGTCTACCGAAGAGAGTGAAAGGCTTTATTGACAAGTCTAAGAAGCTAGACCAACAACACGTAGCCAAATACCAACAATCACTGATGGATTACATTAACGAGATAGGACACGAGCTAGCAAAGTGGATTGAAGATATCGTAACTATTGTTGAAATCCCAAAAATCCCAAAAGATAGGTAATTGCATCAAGTCTACCAGCGCAAACGTGCAGCTAATCCACCGAAACCCTTCAACTGCGCACCAGATTCTGTTTGATTAGAGAATACAAGTAACTCTGACCCATACTCAGTAACATCATCGTATATTGAATCCATTTGGTCTGCAAGATCTTCTGTGATAAGAAGGGTGCTAACTCGTCCTGCCTGAAGAGCTTCCATTACCTCTT
>JAUWOU010000251.1 GCA_030612005.1 Candidatus Thorarchaeota archaeon
CTGCATCTGATTGGACTGAGAAATACAAGAGTAAGATTCTTTCTGGAGCTCAAGCCAGCAAGAAAATAAAGCCTGGATCTAGAATCTTCTTGGGAACTGGTTGTGGTGTACCGTATCATCTTGTACAAGAACTTGCCAGAAATGCCGACCAGATGGCAGATAACGAGATTGTACACTTACTAACTCTTGGTGATACACCATCTGCAGACTCAAAATTCCAGAACCAATTTAGACACAATACATTCTTCGTTAGCGCTAATATTAGAGATGCAGTTTCAGAAGGAAGAGCTGATTATACACCAATCATGCTTTCAGATATTCCAAACTTGTTCAGGCAAAGGAGAATGCCATTAGATGTTGCAATGATTCAGGTCAGTCCACCAGATAGGTATGGGTACTGTTCACTTGGTATCTCAGTGGATATAACCAAGTCAGCTTTTGAGAGTGCAGATATCGTCATTGCTCAGGTCAATAAGAAAATGCCAATAACACATGGTGACTCGTTCATTGACATAAGAGAGATTGACTATCTTGTGCCCTATGACGAACCACTACGTGAATTCCAAGGCGCTGAGATCACCGAAACCATTGACAAAATTGGTGGCTACGTTGCAAGATTGGTTGAGAATGAGTCTACCTTGGAGTTAGGTATAGGAGCCTTACCTCAATCTGTCTGTAACAATCTGCTTGAAACTGGAGTTAGAGACCTTGGTATTCATACTGAAATGTTTAGTGACAGTCTAATTCCACTCATTGACCAAGGAGTTGTGACGAATAAGAAGAAGACGCTCCACAAGGACAAAGTAATCGCAAGCTTTGCAATGGGTTCAGAGAAACTCTATGATCATATTAACGATAATCCCATGTTTCACTTTCATGATACTGCATACGTGAATGATCCCTATGTCATAGGTCAGAACAAGAAGATGATAGCAATCAATTCAGCGCTTGAAGTAGACCTGACAGGACAGGTTTGTGCAGATTCTATTGGCCATAGATTCTATAGCGGCATCGGAGGACAAGTTGATTTCATTCGTGGTGCAAAGAGGTCTCCTGGAGGTAAAGCAATAATCTGTCTTCTTTCAACTGCAGTCGATGAGTCTGTTTCTAGAATAGTACCACGGCTTAGTGAAGGTGCAGGAGTAGTTACAACCCGAGGTGATGTTGATGTTGTAATTACAGAATACGGTCTCGCAACCTTAGCTGGAAAGACTATCAGAGAACGCGTACTCTCACTAATAGCAATTGCACATCCAACATTCAGAAATGACCTTCTAGAATCTGCAAAATCAATGCACTATGTTTTCGAAGATCAAGTACCATTCCTAGTACAAGGGACGTACTTTGCTTCAGAATATGAGATGACAGAGAGATTCAAAGGGCCAGACGGCCAAATTGACGTGTATTTCAGATTAATTCGCCCAGATGATACTGACCGTATCAAGGAACTGTTCTATGATCTCAGCGAAGAGAGTATCTACTTTAGATTCCTTACACCTCTCAAGAGCCTTCGAAGACAAACACTCCAGGACTTCTATAATGTGGACCAGTCACGTGACATTAGCGTAGTTGCAGTAATCAGATCTGATGAAGAAGGGGAAACTGAAACAATCATTGGTGCTGGTAGATACCTGCTAAATAGAAGCACGAATGAAGCTGAGTTCGCACTGACCGTTCATGATGATTATCAAGGTCGAGGAATTGGTACATACCTCTTGAACCATCTTATGAGAATTGCAAAGAGTAAGGGAGTAGATGCATTCATTGCCTATGTGCACCCACAGAATCAACCAATGATTCGATTTATTCACAAAACTGGAAAGGTTGTTGAGAGCAAACTATCAATCCAAGATGAGGAGTACCTCTTTCGTCTCAAACTGTAGGTACATTTGCTCAACTCGGTACACTCAAAGGTAGGTTATGGAATTTGAAAATCTGGAGTGCTGAGTATGAGTAATCTTCTACTGAAATCTGGAACACTAATAGTCGGTGATGGAAAGGCCCTTGAAAACGTGTCAATTCTAATTCAAGGAGAGAAAATAGCTGAGGTTGGACAAGATATTACACCACCCCCAGAAACTGAAGTATTGGACTTTTCAGACCGAGTCGTGATGCCGGGGATTATTGATCCTCATGTCCATGTATGTTACGATGGAGCTCCAAATCCTGAAGAAGTGCGACTCATGTCTGATGAACTCTTAGCCATCAGAGGAGCGCAGCTCGTTGAGATATTACTTGAATATGGTATAACTACTGTTGGAGATGCTGCAGGTAGAAATAATGTACCATTTGCAGTGAAAGAAGCGATTGAGAAAGGAATTGTCAATGGACCACGATATCTTCCTTGTGGAAAAATGATTACTATCAGTGGAGGTAGAGACTCTGGTGGATCAAATCAAGCAGATGGTCCTGATGATGTTCGTCGTGCTGTTAGAGAAGAGATTGGTCGTGGTGCAAGTTACATCAAACTTGCGGCAACTGGTGCAATATCATCCCCGGATCAAGAGAGCTTCAATTCTCAGTTTGATATAGATGAGCTGCAAGCTGCTGCAAAGGAAGCACGAAAGGTCCAATTGAAATCCCATGCACATGCTTACGGTGATGTAGGAATCAAAAACACGATTCTAGCTGGAGTAGATGTATTAGTACACGGACATCCATTGAGTCAAGAAAATATCGAGTTGATGAAGAAACACAAGACGATGTACATGCCAACAATCGTGACCTATTATGAATCGCAACTTCACCATGATGATGGGGATCTTCCAGAGTATATGGTTCGTAAGGAGAGAGAGATATTCCCACTCATCGAGATAGGTGTTAGAAATGCAGTCAAAGCAGGCATAGAACTGGTTGTGGGAACCGATTCAGGAATGCCCTACACGTATTATGGTAGATCGACTTCTGAAGAGATGGAACTGATGGTCAGGTTAGGTGGTACATCAGAGATGACTGCAATCATTGCTGGCACTAGGAACGCAGCATGGTCACTTAGCATTGATGATAAAGTTGGAACTATTGAAGCTGGAAAATCTGCAGACCTTCTCGTTCTAGCTCCCGGAAAGAACCCTCTTGAAGACATCACAATCCTTCAAGATAAGGAGAATATCAAGAGAGTCTTTCTAAAAGGTAAGATTGTAATCGAACGATGAAATAACTCAGATGTATGTATGACGTATCTGAGCAGGACGACCCTTCACATGGATTGTTTCAAGGAAAGTTGACATTGTATCGTTTGGAAATTCGAATCCTTGGTCTAAGATTTCCTGCTTGAGTTTCTTGAATAACTCTAGGAGTGTTTCGATCTTAGGCTCATCCAAAGCATTGCAGAACAATTTGTAGGTTTCATCAGTCATACCCATACTCTTCACATGAGGTGTCCACCACTTCAGGGGTGGCGTCCATTGTTTCTGCATGGAAAACCAGAGGTTAGCAGCGGCAACGACAGTCCTGAAAGCGTTCAATTTGGAATCGTACGTGAAACCGCGTTGGTT
>JAUWOU010000082.1 GCA_030612005.1 Candidatus Thorarchaeota archaeon
AGCTGAATGAGCCGAGTTGACAAATTCAATCCCTTATCAAAGGGAAGTGCTATCGATCAAAAGAGGGATGCGCTTCGTGGAGGAACAAGTGGAAAGGCAGTGATTGAGGAACCCCGATTCGAGGAAATTCGGAGGGATGCAATAACCTACGGACTTGCCACAGATGTACTCTACCCAATGAGCGCAGGAAAAGAAGCTTCGATATTCTTGGCACTTTGGAATAAACATCCAATTATTCTCAAGGCTTACAGGCTCTGGGCAACACCTCACAAGTTGTCAATGACTAAAGGTCACATTCGTGAGGCGAGTGGAAAGAAGACGCGATGGATTCTAGGTCTCTTAGAGGATATTGCTGTAAAGGAATTCGATATCCTCGATACATGTTTTAGAGCCGGGGTTCGAGTTCCAACTCCAATCTCGCGGGTCGCCAATTATCTTACAATGCGGTTCATTGGGGATGGAGAAACCCCTGCTCCCCAGTTAAGGGAAGTCGAGCTTGAAGATCCTGAGGCTGTCATGAATGAGATATTTGACCAGTACTTGCTCATGTATCGTGACGCAAACTATGTCCATGGAGACTTGAGCGCATACAACATCCTCTGGTGGAAAGATCAACCATGGATAATCGATGTTCCTCAGGGCGAGGTCGTTAACAAGTGGAGTAATATGAACAAGGTAGAGCTCATTCTTCGCCGCGATATTCAGAATGTGCTCAAGTACTTTGAGAGCTATGGTCTTGAAAGAGACCTTGAGCATATCCTCAATGTATTCCTTGAAGCCTACATTCCAAGTAATCTGCGGAATTATCGAGAGTTACGGAAGGAAGGATTGGAGCTCTTGTAGAACCTGAGAGTTGGAAAAAACCTGAGTACCACACTATCTACTCTGAATGGTTAGTAAAAAAAGACATAGTGAGCCCCAATCTATGAGGCTCAATGCGGACGGTTGCTTGAAGTACTTAAGCTACCTTTCGCAGGACTACTCTAGATACTCCAGGAATCTTCTTCAGACTTTCTTCCAGCTCGTTCAAAGTAACTACGAGTTGGTCCGGAATGAAGTAGCATTCGTAATAGCAGCGTTCGCCGCGAAGGCAGACGCCTGTCGTGAATATTATGTCGCTGAGTTTGGCGTCGTTGAATGCGAAGTTTAACTGCTTCAAGAAGTTTCGAGATAAATCACTTATCTCAATTCGAAGTAGGTAAATATCTTCACTGGCAACAGGGAACAATTTCACAACTTTATCCTTGTGATGCAACACTGTAAGTGCCGCCTTCTCCCCAATGTCAGCCACAAATTCAGCCGGGAATTCCACAGGTTTCCCAGAGTCTAACCGTAAGATTATTGCAGATGTTGCTCCTTCTTTGTCCAATACCAATTTACAACACGTCCTTAATGGTCTGTACTTCGGAAATTGTGTATTCAGTCTATATTAAGTTATTCTGTTGTAAGGGCATTCTAACTAGGAATCCGTTTGCAACGATTTCTCTAAAATATTACTCAATAATACGTAATAATTCTATATTGTCGAGTCCCCACAGAAGTCGCAATGTATAATTGGACGTGAGTTCATTTCTAACAAGAGGAGAGAGCACAGCGTGAATCCCCGTCTATCGCAGCTTCTGGGTCTTATACTAATTGTAATCTGTGTTGCAATGACTCTGATTGTCTATCAGAGTACGATGATTGTTGAAGATGAAGATCTAATGGTCCTCATTGCATCTGGAATGGTAGCATGGGGAATTTTTGCACTGCCAGAGTTGGTTATTGGACTCTGGTTGATAGCAAAGGGGACCCGTGAAGCACGCATCGGTGATGTTTCTGGTGAACTTATTCCTCTTGTTCAGAAAGAAGGGAGAATCGGTGTGGCAGCTGCAGCAAGAGAACTTGGTATTGATCCACAGGACGTTGCCGATGCAGCAGAGAAGCTCTCACGACGTCGTCTACCATTGGTGTATCTTGACCGTAGTTCTTCTGAGATTGTTAGCCCCAGTGCAGTTTCTCTTGAGGAGAGTCTTCTTCATTTGATGTATGCTCAGAGGAGAATGACCTTTGACCAGATTGGAAAAGTGACAAATGCTACTGACAAACAGATAATTGAAGCTGTAAGTAAGCTATCCAAAGATGGTAAATTCAGAGGTACTATTGACAAGAACTCTCGAGTGCTTTATACTCAGGAAGCCGTTTCACAACTACCTAAGGCTGTGACAGTCTGTCCAAACTGCAGTGGAAAGCTAGAGGCGCCAATTCTTCCTGGAGAAGAAGAAACCTGTCCGTACTGTGGACATGCGATTGTCAACAGGGTGAAGTGATCGGTCGCTCTCTACGAATCTTCCATTGGTCTATGATTTCATTATCTCTCACAACATTGTAACAGTCGTGCAGATTAGCTGTTAAGCAAGAATGATTTGGAAGTATCCTCAAGATTTCGTCAACCTTGTGTCCTTGTGCAGTTGCTGAATCAAAGAATTTCACTTTTCCATGTTCTTGGGAGAGCGAAGAGATTTGAAGAAAGGTGTCTAACTCGTGGTTATCATAGTTAGAGTATATCTTTCCAAAACTTGTTTCCGATTCAAGATGCGTGGGTCCTAGATCTTTCGAGAGTGCAGTAGCACCGGCATCAATGACAAGATACTCGTCATACTTTCCAATTACTCTGGAAACCACAGTCAATACACAATCAGAAACTTGGCAAGTACCTAGGGCAACCTGAGTATAATCGTAAAACACGTAATTACCAGGGCGTACCTCGGTTATTCCTTCCATTATGCTATCAGTTAATGATATTGTGGGGGTTGATCCAATACTCACAACTTCTGGTTTTGTTTCCAAACTCTCTGCAAATGTAATCATTTCCAACTGCTCTTGTAAAGCAGCTTCTTTGATCTGCTTGACCGACATCGCATCATAGGAGTGCCCTGCATGTGTAAGAATTCCTTTGAAGTCGAGATTACTCGATTGCTCCATTTTGGAAGCGAGTTTGATTGATGCGGGGTCTCTCGGGTCTACTCCAGTTCTATGATAACCGCAATGAACTTTCAGGAGGACCTCTGGTGACATTCCTTTTTTCTTCGAGTAGGCTTCTAAATGTGATACCATCTCGTGACTGTCTACTAGCAGCCGAAGATTGACTTTCGATGCAATTACTAATGCGGCTTCAATCTTATTCGATGAAATAGGAACTGCGTATGTAATATCGTGAAATCCTGCATCTGCGAAGATTGCAGCCTCGTCTAATGTTGAAACCGTTATCCCTGATGCTCCATGTTTGAGCAGCATCTTCCCAATCTCGATACATTTGTGTGTCTTAATGTGTGGGCGCAGATTAACTCCATTACTTTCAGCTTTAGCTGCCATCTTCTTGATATTGTTCATTAACCTCTCAAGGTCAATTAGGAGTGAAGGCGTCATAAGATCTGACAGTTGTTTCTTTGGCATTCCAGACACTTCTTCCTTGGTTTGAACATCCCCACTCAAATACCCTCGTGCAGAGCGAGCGAAATCATTTTGTGTTAGACTACATCCCTTTTACTCGGTTTTCAAAATGGGTATAATCTCTAAAATTCTTCTAGATATGTTTGAGCATGAGAGTGCACAAGCTCGGTTTGTTTTAGCTGCTGCAAAAGACATTGACCTATCGTTTACACCAAATGATGAAATGCGCCCTCTCATTGACTTGACAAATCACTTGACACAGATACCGATTATTGATTTCAAATTCTTTACCAAAGAGTTCGAATCATTTGAACAAGTAAGAGTAATGGAAAAAGATCTTCGTCAAGATACAATCGAAAAAATGCTGACAGCTTATGATCAAGGAATTGAGAGTATTAAGGAACACATCTCACAGCTCTCTGATGAAGCGGTTCTTGAGAATAATATGAAAGCATTCTATCAGGATGGTCCAGATAAGAACTGGGCTCACTATCTTCCGGAAATCACTACCCATCTTGCAATGCACAAAATGCAGCTGTGGATGTACTTGAAGTTTGCAGGCGCTCCCGTAAACATGTGGACATACTATGGTGTCCCTCAGAGTGAATAGGCAGAATTACGTTATTCCGTGCTGACTCCCACGGATTCGACGTCGAAGATTGTGACGAACTATGTCAATCTTCTCTTTCACTTTACTCCCCTGCGGCCAGAACTCTTTGATTTCATCGAAACCATGTACGTCCCAATAGAGTGGGCAAGCACTATAACAATAATCAAACTTGTCACATTTCTTGCAGCCTTCGGGAGCAAAGTCTTTGGCCCTCCAAAATTTACTTGCTCTATTGTACCACACCTTCTCAAATCCTTCATGGAGTAGATTTCCAACTGGTTCACTGAAGCTTGAGCAAGGTAGTAGTCCTCCCTCCGCATCAACCGAGAGAAGTCCATCACAACACGCACAGCTCTTCGCTCCGAGACCGTGGGCGATTGGATTGAATAAACAGACTGGTGTAGGAGCATACCAGACGAACTGGATGCCTTTCTTACTTGCTCTCCTCTTGACTCGTTTTATTATCTCTTCAATCTCTGAGTACTTTATTTGAAGCTCATCTCTTAGTTTGGCTGCAGTACCGGTGTAGATTACCATATTCATACTGAAGTAGGAGAGTTCCAATTCATCAGTCAGAAAATCCACAAGATCTTCAAGGCGGTCGACATTTGGCCGACAGATAGTTGTATTGCAGTGAGTATAGATATCAGTTTCCCTGAGATTCTTCACACCTTGGACCATCTGATCGAAAGCTCCAGGTGCTCCGACAATATAGTCATGGGTTTCTGAGTCTGGTCCCTCGATTGATACCTGTGCACTGTTCAATCCTGCGTCAACCAATTTCTGAACAAAATCCTTGTTTCCACAACGACGACCATTTGTGATGAGATTGACTCTAAGACCTTTTTCCCGACCATAGGCAATCAGTTCGAACAAGTCTTCTCGAAGCGTTGGCTCGCCGCCCGTAAAAGAGAGACTTGGAACCTTTGCATCATCAATAATTATGTCGATGACACGTTTAACTTCCTCTGTTGTCATCTCTCCTGTGTCTCTATAGGGTGAATAAGCATAACAGAATCTGCATGCATTATTGCATCGATAAGTCAAAGCAATCTCACTGAGAACCGGAAACTTGATCTCCTCACTTCCAAACGGCACTATCTTCGCAGTTCTGTAGGTGTAGATGTTCTGATTTCCTGTGACCATATTTCTGAGATCATCAACAAAAGCTGCAAGGTCGTTGAGAACAACCTGCTGCTCTGCACCTACACTTACAAAATGGTCAATTATTGTTTGTACGTCCTGTCCCTCGAAAAGTAGCTTCAGCATCAACATCGCGGTTTTATTGAGATGCATTACTTTGTTGGGTCGCAGAATCAGAAGGTTATCTTCAGGTCTGGGAAAGAAATAGTCCTTAACATCATCAATGAAAGACGGAATCCAAGCTAGCTCCTCGATTTTATAATTGTACCATGGTTGAGACTTGGACTCGGGCATTATGCTCTTTGCTGGTCTATAGACATCTAAAGCATTCGGATAGGTAGAGCGAGTCCTGCGCTTTTATCTGAAAGGCTTAAGAGTCTCCATGATTGAAATAGAACTAACATCGTAGTGGAGTGTGTTCGATGAGCACGAATGAGATAATATTACCATATGGCAAAATCAGCAAGAAGAAGCTGGTCATGCATTTTAGCGCCTATGACATCGACTTACCAATCATTGCTGCTGGCATCCGTGAGAGAATGGATGTCTTCCGTGAGCTTGGTGTTGCTTTTGCTGGCTTTGGAACTGAGATTCCTGAAAATATGTCAGAGCAATCACCTGCACTTGTGAAGTGTTTCTTCGAGTATGTTGGTGAGGGTGGAGATGCGAAAGTAATTCTGAAACGGGTTTACCACCTTGTTTGGGGCGGAATGATAATGGAGTTTCCCGACATCGAAGAATGGGCTACTGCAAAGGCTGATCTCTCATCCCTGACTCTTGCACAAGCTGAGGTTATCAGAGCAAGAAAAGAAGACTGATACACGTGGGTTAAGTGCTAGTTTGTCAAATCCATCAAGTATGCTAAGAACATAGTGAGGGGAAATATTGAGATTAAAGACTGGGATTATCCTTCTTTCTGTTATACTTGTCATAAGCATGTTTCCAACCGCTTCCACATATAATGGAGATAGTGTCCCTGCATCAATACCAAACTTGGATAGTGTGTTTGTAGATGTAGTTGTTTTACTAAATGGAAGGATTAACGTCACATACTATATGACTTTCACAGCAACTAGTGATGGTTTAGGTGGTTTTGATTTACTAGGGATTCAAGAATCTACGATTTCTGATTCAAATCGAGCATATGCCGAATGGGGTGGTAGTCGATACAATTTGATAGTTTCCCCAAAATCAGGAGGTTATGGTCTTGATTGGACTCCTAGAACTACTAACGGAGAACAGGTTCTCGTTGTATTTGGTTATTTCAGTACGAATCGTGTGATTGAGAAAACCACATCTGAAACCTATGGGGAGCTAGGGGTGCTGAATTGGGCTCCTGTTCAATGGTCTATGCCTGTTGACTATGAGGCTGTCCAGGTCATTTATCCTATTGTTCTTGATTCTGCTTGGTATAATTCAACAACTCATGGTGTGAGTCAAGAAGGTGCAGATGCAGTAGGATATGTTGATGACGCAAATCAAGGTTTGTGGAGTGGTTCCTCCCGATATGACTTTGATGAAATCAATCTCCTATCTTATCCCTATGATGCTGGAGCTAGCTCTCGTAATTTCACTGTAAGTATGGAACATTCATTTCTCCAAACTGAAGATCATTTTCGAGTCTTTCATTACACAAATTGGAGCTACTATGAGCCATTTCTCCTGCAGGGAGCTCTTGGTTATGATGTTGTTTCATTTGTAAATGTGAACGCGGAAACTCAATTTGACTTGGAATTAGTAGTTTACAATTGGGGTGATACTGATCTTGAAGGAGTCACTGTCACCATGTCAGTTCCTGAGAACCTAACTCTTGCTGGAGGTATTCCTTCTACCTATATTGGACCATTAGCAGGTGGTGAAACTTGGTACCTCACCTATTCCTTTGTTCCCGATAACTTACCTGAGATACTTACACTTGGATTCTTAATCTCTGCAGATAATCTCAACGAATCCGATTGGAGTACATTTACTGTAGATATCTATGTGGCAGAGTATATTCCACCGCTGATTGACCCAAGTCTCCTGTTTCTTGCTTTTGCAGGATTCATGGCTATCGGTGTTGTCTATTATGGTTACAATAAAGTCACACATTCATATGGTGCAAGGTGGGATGCTGATGAAACAACTACTCAGTATGAATCACCGGAGATATCGATTCAGACTTTTGGTACCGCAGGTACTGTTGCAGAATTGGATCCCGTAGAATCGGCATTCTTTGTTAATACTACACGTCAGAAATTGGTATCAATGATCCTTATGTCCTGTGTCAAGAAGGGTGCGATCAGGGTTCTTTCAACAGACCCTCTGAAAATCTCAGTCACTGGATTACAGTTTGATGAGCTTACCTATTATGAACAGATGTTCGTTGATGCTATTGTAGATGAAGAACTGGACTCAAGCAAAGTTGATGAGATGCTTGAGGAGCTTGCTGAAAAAGTTCAAGCCAAAGCATGGGATGCAGACTTTGAAGCTACTAAGACCCATCATGATGAGATGGTAGATGGTGCATGGGAGGACCTAGAGAGTCATCCATCATATGATGGAAGGATGGATTACTACTTCAATCGACGATATCACGATGATTGGGCTTGGTACTGGCTATACATGCATCATAGACATGATCGTGACATTGGAAGAGTATTCAGAAGTCCCGGTGTAGGGTTTGCTCCACAAGTACCTGATTGGTTTGTAGGATTATCTGAAGCTTCTGGTAATGCGATATCTGGTGTTGGGAGAATAGTTGGAGATGTTGCTGCTACGACTGGACAGATTATGGCTAATGTCACAAACACCATAGGCAGTGTTGTGCAGAATGTTGGTAAGATTATCACAGATCCACTGAAACCTCTCATTGAAGGAACTAGTAGATGTGTTTCACACGACGCCTGCCACAGTGCCTGTGTTTCACATGATGCCTGTCATAGTGCGTGCCACAGCGCATGTCATAGCGCCTGTGTTTGTCATAGTGCTTGCCATAGTGCCTGTCACAGCGCTTGTGTATCAGGAGGATTCAGATAACCGATTTTATTCAGCAAGCTACTCCAACCCCGCGCGAAGCGTAAACACTTTAGGTTGCATTACCCGTTTCATATTCGGTTTTAATGAATGCGGCAGAGAGATTTGTGAAGATATGCGGTGAGGTTGGAAATTTCAGTGAAAGGTTGACAGGGATCAGCGTAGTTGATGCTTACTTTGGACCTGAGGATTTTCATCCTAAGAAACAGAGCAAGGAGAAAACTGCGATAGATCTTGTTCATGATATCCATCAAACCTTTGACGCATTGAGAGATGAGATTGATGATCCCCTACGCCTAGAATACATGATGGGCGAGTTGCATTCTTTGAATGTGGTTGTTGACTGGTTAGATGGTAAAGACCTCTCTTACTCTGATCTCGTTGAGGGTCTTTTTCACATCTCAATGAAGAAGTTTTCAGAGCATGAGATTGACAAGAGTATAAAACTTGTAACTGATGCAATGTCTGAATTTCCCGGAGACGACCTTCGTGACAAAATAAGAAAATATGGGAATGAGGGTGAGATTACTGGAGAAGCACTCCAACGTTTAATTGAAAACGAGCTCCAACAGCGAGCTTTAGAAATAGCTCAAGAATTCAAAAACAAGATCAACTCACTCATGGGTGCATCTGTTCCTGATAATGGTGTTCGATACGAGGCTGTTCAGAATGAACCTTGGAGTGGATATAATTGGTATCAGGGTGAGTTCAAATCTCTCAATCAATTCAATATTGATAGAAAGTTCAATAGAGATACATTAGCTGCTACTATCTATCATGAGTATGAACATCATGTATCAAATCTATGGCGTGAGAAGGCATTCCTCAATTCCAGTAATCTTGAGTTATCAATAGTCCCACTTCACACTGGTCGTTGTGTCATCTCTGAGGGCACTGCTGATACCGCAAAAGACTTTCTCCAAATTTCAGATGATGACCCTAGAATCGTCGTCTTGAATGCAATATATCCACTTCGACGAATGACTGGTATTAACTCGGCAATTCTTCTCAACGATGAGGGTATATCTGTAGATGAAGCGGTTGATTACATGGTCAATAGAGGATACAGGACCAGGGAATCTGCAGAAGCATCAATTGCTTTCATTTCTCCAACAACAAAGGATGGAAAAATTAACTTCTTTGCCCCGTACATTTTCACATATTTCATCGGTCGAACAAATTTTGTTCTTCCGACATTCAACAAGGCTGTTGAGCAAGATGAGCTTGTGAAGTTCTATCAGACACTTTATCTGAATCCATATACAGGTTCAAGTGTCACCTGGAACAAGGCATATGAATGGCTTAGTTAAGAAATAAGTACGCATCAGACCTTTCATCTTCAGCAGGAGATTATTCTAAATCTCAATCAATCTTAATCTTCCCATTTTCCATGATTGTCCGCGTATGACCATCTGCATATGTTACTACCACGGTTGGCTTGTCAACAAGAAAATCTTGGTGGGTTGCAGAATTATTTGCTACAACTCCAGGGTAATCCATATTGTTACCAAAGGCTACATGTATGGCACTACCAACCTTCTCACTTTCAAGGAATTCCTGTACAATCCGTGCTTTAGGATTAAGACCGAAAGCAAATTCCCCCACATGTTTAGCCATCGTATCTATTGATTGAGTATCGAGTACAACTTGGATTGCTTTCTTATCATCACCTTCTATTTTCTCAACTTTACCATCTTTCACAACTATTGTAATTGGTGATTTCAGAGGTCCAATTCCTCCAACTGCAAGATCACAGACCAAGGTTCCCTGCATACCATTTTCAACAGGGCCGATAAGCACTTCTCCGGTTGGAAGGTTCATCCATTTCATATCTTTCCAGTTAATGTAAGTATCACTGAACCATGTACGCCCCTTCACATTCAATGTGAAATCCGAACCCGATGGTGATGTTACATGGACCGAATCAACATCCTGAAGAACTGCGAGCATTGCCTTTGCATTATTCTGCATCTCAGAATTCTCTTCACGAGAGAGTGATAGGGCTCCCTCTGTAAGCATATCCATAGTAATTCCTGGACAATGTCCCAATCGTGATTGTCCCTTCCTCGTTTCTAATTTGATGACGCTGATACGGAATGGTGTTTCTTCAGCCATTCCTCGAAGTGTATTTACAAAGATGTCTGGTTGATGAGGTGAATTGATCATCTCAACAAGATGTTTTGGAGGAGTCTTTCTGAACACTCCTTCTTGTGTTTCAAGAACTACCATCCTTGTCCAGAGACCTAGCTTGATTGCTCCCTGGACAAAAGCATTGGCAACATCTAATCTGACATCGTCAGTAACAATTAGAATAGATTCACCTGGTCGTGCCTCCAGAACAGATTCGAGCGCGTTAGCAGCTGCAGTTATCGGATCCATGGTTATCGCCTTGCGATTTCGGGATTCCACCTACTTTTGTTTCTTCTGGACCGCCAATGTATGCAAGTATTGATATTCTTTCATGTGTAGTTTGCAGAGATTGAGGGAATCGTAATCAATGAAACTGAGGTCAAAACTGATCATCATTCTAGCTTTTTCAATAATAATAGCAACTCCACCTCCGGATGTCTTGGCTGCCGCTGGAGCATCAGGACATGTCAACATTGAACCTGATGAGTGGCGGTACTTTCCAATGACTATAGAAAGTGGCGAACTCTTGGAATGTTCATTCCATACTGACTATGGAGTTGTAGAATACTTCATAGTCCATGAAGACTACTACATTGAAAATACAGAGATCAGTGAACTGGTTCTCATTCATCATGGTATCGCTTCTGTTGATGATTTTCAAGTATTTCTTCCTGGGGAAGGTGGATGGTATTGGGTCTTCATTAACAATGGAGCGAATACAACAAGATTGAATTTTCAATGGTACTCTGATTACACAAATAATGTACTCGCACCATTTAATCTAATCTTAGCGACTGCAGTACTTGCTGTAATTTTTGGGTTAGCTGGAGCACTACATTTTCGTAATAAAGGAAAACAAGCTCCTATCATTTGATAGAATAAAAAGAGAGATGTGTGTGATGGTCAAAGACCACCACACGTTCTAAATCTAAACTACATGCTACCTTGAGCTTTGTTGTAAGCACGGTCTAGTTCCCTGGTCATTCCTGCTGGAATTGCAGTCTTACCAGAGATATCCCCTTCTTTACGTCGAATGAAGACGTATAGTAGAGTCACGTAAACGATATCGAAAGTACGTAGAACCAGTATACTCGGAATCGCTGCGAAGATTGTGAAAATCATAACATACGCAAATGTCATGATTAAATCTCCTGTGAATATCCATCCAAAGAGACCTCCAAAGGCGGCAAAACCGATGAACATCATGAATGCCAATACACCAAATCCCCAGCGTACTGCTGTTTCTTTTATCATGACATCGACGAAGTTCTTACGGACAAGTCCAGCGCTTCTCTTGATTGCCTTGGTGGCACTAAGCTCCTCTGCAACCATAGCTGGAATTGTGAAGTAGTTCACAAGCATCCAGACCCATCCAAGGATACCTGAGCCTACACTTCCAACACCTCTTGTTAGACCACTCGCTGATTTTCGTGTAAGGGATCGGATGAGAATCTGGATGAGTTTGATTATTACACTCATGATGCTCAGTACTACGAGTCCTCCAATGACACCTATTGAAGCCTTAATACCATCTCCTATACCTGGGTCCCGTCCTCTCATGTAGATGTATGTGATTGCGGATGTTGTTGAATAGGCAAAGTTGTAGAAGAAGATAGTTACGAACAAATAAGCCACAAGGCCGATAATATAACCCCAATCAGATTCTAGTGTGAATTCATGAGCTGGTTCCAATATTTGTGGCATGAAATAGACCAGGATTCCACCGAATAGTATTGCGGAGAATAACGTGAATATCATTGCCAGCAGTGGAGGAACAAATGTTCCTTTTTCATCCAATGTGACCTGCCCTGTTAGCTTGATGATCTCTCCAGCTCTTCGAATTCTGTCTTTGAATACTGTAAATAGAAGAATAGTGATGATGAGCGTGAAGATTCCAGGAATCATTATCGGCCAAGCTGCAAGTAGCGTTGATATTGTATAAACTCCCGTAACAAGCAGGAATATTACAATACCCCATGTCATGAGATTCATGAAGAACGCTCCAATGTAAATCAGGGTCGCTCCCAATCTTCTTGCAGCCATCGATGCACCTAGTGCAAATCCTACACTCAATAGGACTATAGCCACCAATCCAGCTCCTATCATCCACAGGTTGTCTGCTAACATTGGTGAGATTCCTGTAATGAATCCCATTACTTGAACTTCATAAACTAGCCAGAGGTTCCATAATGAGTAAAGACCCAGACCAATGAATGCACCAAAAACTACCAAGAGTCCGGCAATTGCACCTTTATGACTGGGGTATTGTTCTTTTTTATGATAATCAATAAGGTCAACACTTGTCAAGTGATTGCTCCTCCTTCAGACACGTAATGCTCCGATTGAATATTAACGTTAGCACGAGTTGAAAATTACCAGTATAACAACTTATTATAACATAGATTCACTATGCAACATATGGCCGATATTCACTATTGTGCACCAGGTCATATCTTTTGTAATGCCAAAAAGATACTTCTCGCAGTTGATGGAAGTGAAGGTTCTGCTCGGGCTGCCACAGCAGCTTTTGAAGTAGCAGAAATGACCAAATCCAAACTTTGCATTCTCCATGTCATTCCCACTCCAATAATCAAGCAAGTTGCATTGATGTCCGATGGCAATGTTGATGACATTCTAGCTAAATACTCCATAAAGGGTGAAACGCTTCTAGAAGGAATCAAGGAGGCATCAACCGAATATGGAATTGAGGTCGAGCTCATAATGGACCGTGGATCCCCTTCTGAAAGGATTCTAGCTCAGGTCAAGGAATTAGAGGTTGATTTAGTAGTAATGGGTTCAAGTGGAGCCTCCGCAGGCGGACGAACAGGTTTGGGAAGTTCAACAGAACGAGTTACGATGAAGATCGATATCCCTGTGTTAGTTGTATAATTCCCCAGATAGATTGTTCTGGCGTGTTCGAAAGACTCCCTGTGCTGTTCTGGTTGTTAAATAGAAATGGAACGAGATGAATCCTTTTCATCCATCTCTATTGCCATTCGAATTAGGCTTCTGACACTAAGCAATTCCCAAGCAGGTTTGGCGTATGCCACTGTAATTTCTTTTGCATCTTCTCTTGGAATTCCAGACGCTACGAGTGTATTATAGAACGTTTTTGCTGATTTCTTTACTTCACCACGACCCTTTCTAATCGCCCACCATGTCTTTGCTAGGATCTTAGATCCACCACTCATGCTTGTGAGTATAATTGATGTAATAGACCGCGCATTACTCACTACTCTTCAAACTCCTCATCGAATGCTTCATCTTCGTCGTCAAAATCAACTTCCACTTTACGTCTTTTCTTCTTTCGTTTGACTGAAGAAGAAGATTCGTCACTGACCATGTTAATCAGTTTCCCGAAATCCAATGCGCCTACAAATTTCTTGGTCATGTCCAGTGCTACATCCTCTGGAATACCTTCTGCAACCAGATTGCTATAGAATTGTCCAATTCCTTTAGCCATGTTTCCTGCCGACTCAGGACTGTATACGCTTCCAATCAAACCAGAAATCAACTTTGGTATTGATTCATTCAAAGCACTAAATATCTCTGGCAGTACTTCAGCGACTTCACGAAGCTCACTCATATCACTGGATGAGCTCTTTTTCTTCTTCTTTGGTTCATTATCAGAGTATTCGTCACTCATTATATTGTTCACCAATTATAGTATAGAGTGGTCACTGAATATAGCAAATGTGGGTAAAAGTGACCAGTGTCATTTGACATTCCGCGTAGTGCAAGTGATGCCTTCAGTCATGAACTAATGTAAAGTATCTGGCTCGTTCATCTTCGTCTTCCATGACTTGAAGAATTTCACGGGCTACAAGTTCGTTGACACGTTCACGAACAATTCGTCTTGAGGCAGTACCTCTCTCAGCTCTAACTCCCGCAGTTATCTGGCTGATGTTCAAGGGGCGCGAGGATTTGTCTAGAATCTGAATGATTCGCCAGCTAATGTCATCTTTCTTCAGGTCACCAAATCG
>JAUWOU010000111.1 GCA_030612005.1 Candidatus Thorarchaeota archaeon
TAAAATACAAACCAGTAGTGCTTGAAAATTTTAAATTTTTTAGTCGAGAATGTGGTACTGGAATAGTCATTTTTGTAACAGACTTTCATGAACCAGATGATGAAATAGTCAACAGGATAAATCGTGCTGCTAAATCACTTAGGTCAATATTGAGCAAGCAGAAAACAAAATACATTAAGAAACACTATGACGAGATAATGTCCCAATTTATCTACAATCCATTAGTGATTGCATTTGTTGGAGAAAGTGGTGTTGGAAAAACATCGTTATTGCATCTACTTCTTGGAAAACAAGCACCAGAGAAACATATACCTACAATCTCTCTGAACATGGAAACTTTAGAAGAACTTCGTTTTGGAAGGTATCAACTTCTAGTGCTAGATTTTGCAGGGGATGATCAATATGAGCGTATTCGAGATTTCACAGTTATTGATATGTTCTTCCTGATCACCGATTCCAGTCTAAAGAATATTATTTCTGCAAAAAACATGTATTCTCAAATTGTGGAAGACTGTCCAGATATCCCAATAACAGTAATTGCTAACAAGCAAGATTTAGCTAACGCTTTAGACCGTTGATTGTTAGTTGGACAAACTTGGACATTGAGTCTAAGCAGTCCGCCCACCAACGGCAGTGGGCTTTGTTGTAATATGCATAATGTTCCGTGCAGCATTCACATCAGCGTGAAAGTGTTCATCGCACTTTGAGCAATGGAAGTACTCTCCACCTTTTCGCTCAGTGATGGAGGTTTCATCTTCCACACGAATCCCTCTCTCTCTACACAAATGACATGTCTGGGAGGTCCACGCGGGATTCACTAGCCAGATACCTCCGTTCCAATGACCTAAAGCCTCGCGTCTATAACGCACTCCCTCGATCATCATCCCCCACAGATTTGTGGAGAGGTTCCAGCTGTGTCTTCTCATACCTCCCTTTCCCTGGAAAGAGCGGAGGTCCTCAAAGTAGATGGTCTTCACGCCATGTTCCTCACAGAACCACACTGTCTCAGACGCAACCTGATGGGAAATTTCCTTGTCGATACGACGGACCTTGCGCCATACTGCCTCCAGCTCCTGTTCTTTCTTCAGAAGGTGAGATGGAGGTGGCAGTCTCGACTGTTTCTTCTCCCAGTTATTCTTCTTCAGTGCAACGTCTGACATCAGTACTCTGGTCTGTTGTCTCAAGCGTTCTCTCTTCTCAAATAGTTCCTGTCTTCCAATCATAACTTCCTCGTAGGTTTCATCTCCATTCTTCACTGACACCACCATCGAATGGCGAAGACCCCGATCTACACCCGCCCTTCTCTTCCGGACTGTTGCTGTTGAAAGTGAGGTCTTCAACAGTTCCTCATCGGGAGTCATGAATGGGATGAGGAGAGTGACCTTTTTCCCCTCTATCTTGATTAAAGGTGGTGCTGAACGTCTACTCTTCTTCAGGTCGTGAATTAACCTCTTCAGGTCATTTATCCTAGTTTCATTCTTCACAGGTTGTGCTCGTTCTTTCGCAAGCTCGCGAGTGGACTGCTGGAGCTGTATCATGTTCTTCAGTTGTGTGTTCATGTCTTCAAAACGCGCGGCTCGATATTCGAGTCGGATGGCTCTCTGGAAATGACCCTGTCTTCGGGCCTCAGTGGCTTTTCTTCTGGCTCTCGCTGCTTTTCTAGGGAACCAGTTCAGGAATCGCAGTCGTACTGTCTGGCTCTTGTAGGGTGATTTTGTTTCTAGTTCATGACCCTCGATTCCAGGGGGAGTCTTGATGTAGATGATTACCTCGTCCTCTCTCTCCTGGTCCTCTATGAACCAGTACCCCTGACCAGTGGAATTTTCTGTAGAGGCTGCGAAATCCACCGTGTCCTTCTGGAAGGTTGGAGTGATGAAAGGGAATCCCTCTTTCTTCCACTCTTTGACCTTATTAATGAGGAATCTTTGAGTTCGTTCTCTGTCAGGGGAGTTCTTCTTCAGTAACTCACGTGTACTTTTTCTCGGTTCGTCCTCCTTCAATGGGTTGACCTTTCTCACTTCTTTCCTCAACACACTCCGTATCTGCCGACAGGCAGAGAGAGAATAATGATAGGACCCGTTAGACCTCTTCTCAATGGTGTCTTTCACTCTTCGAATGAGATCTGAGGGAATCCTTCTATTGGTCATGAGTCGCAAGAGTTGTTCATCATCAGATGTAAGGATATCTAGTAGTGAATTGACAAGTCTTCGACGAGTATAATTCGCATAGATTATTCGAGCAGAAGTTTCAAGGGCGTTGCGATGCATCCTCTCATATACAAGCCGCCCGAACTCATTATCTGGACTCCATTTAATCTTGTCTTCCTTTCGGAGAATGAGGTATAGCATTCCCCTAGAATCTTCCAACTCTTCTCCCAAAGAATCTGCATATGACATATCTGTAAAGATTTTTTCTAGTATCAGGTTAACTGCACTACGATATCTTGTAAAACTCTGAGAGAGAACTAAAAAGTCAAGATTGTTGCATTTACGTCCACTGAGCTTTCGAAGCATATCGGAAGGTATAATCGAAGTAGACGGTCTTTGACCCATTCCTTTGCGAGCCACAACTCTATGATATGAATTCAAAGCGAACTTTTGGACAAGAAGGGTCGATGATGGGTAGAGATGTCTATCGTCCATTGTTTGTTGCGCGGGTCTTACCAAAGTAGGAACCATCTGCTCGCGGGGACGACGCCGCGAAGTTTTCTTCATCGACCTTTCACCAAAGGTTATCCTTAGATTGAACTATATAAGCCCATACTACGTATGGGCCGAGGTGTCTACCAGAATAAAATAATAGATGATTATTTGATACTTAAAAATAGACTTTACGAGCAATATTGCTAATTTTATATAAATAGTAGTAATTTTTTAACTCATAAAATACAAAGATAAATATGGAAATGTGTGACATAATAGTGCGATGGCTCGATCAAGAGGACGCCCGGTAAAACCAATGCCAGTACATCCAGAGCGAGTGATATCCAGAGCAGTGAAGGCAGGACTCTCCGCAACCATAGTGCTTCAGAGAGCCATCAGTAATAGAGTTACGAGGAAATACTACGACAGGTCCCATGAAAGATGGAGTATCAGACAACAGGTCTTTCAGATCACTAAAGAACGAGGAACCCCTGATTTCTCTCACATCAGTAAGGCTGAGGCACCAACCAGAAACGATGCAAGATTGATGTTCTACGAGAAAGCTGCTAAGTATGGCTTCACTGAGGTCAGTAGACAGAAGAACTCTGATGACACAGTTGGTTCTCTCAATCAAAGGTTCAATGCATGTGGTGCAGTAGTTCGTGAGAACTCCGAGATCATGTTCCCTCATCCGGACCCAGTGAGTTTCGGTATGTACACAAGGAGGGACGGGAAAGGGAGGAAGAAGTACAGACGTGCAGGTTATGAGGAATCATCCTTTGGGCCGAAAGTCATTCTTGCTCATCCCGATCTTCCCTCACTGGATTTTGGTGATGCGGTTCGAAGTCATAACGAGTATCTCGCAACCTTTTGTGCCATTCACGGAGTCTCGGTCAGAGAAACCACCCGGTATAGCCACCTCTTCTACCTGCTAGTTCGTCCCTATCTGGAGCATCTCTATTCAGAGTTCAATATAGGAAAAGCTAACTTTCAGAAAGGTGTAAACTGGGCGCTTTGTCAGGTCAAGGAGTTGATTCTAGAGGCAGGGTACCAACCAACTGTGTATGAGAAGCGGACAGTGACAAAAGAACTTGAATTCAATAAGAGCATGAATAAGAAAGAGAACAAGAGATTCTTCAAGAATCAAGAGCGCGAAGCAAGAGAGTTCTACGGTGACCATGCAGCAGTTGTAGAGCTTGGACGGTTGAGGGGGAAACTTGGGGATGATGAAGAAAAGAACCGAAGTAGTGAAGTAGATTCGAAGGAAGATGATGATACAATATTTTCAGTGAATGATGTGGATCATATCAGGAACGAGGTTGCAAAGAGAGCACGGATTGCTGGCTCGATCATGCACAGGAGAATAGCAGACCTCTTTCCAAGCCCCTGGAACCTGAACGATGTCATCTACTCCGGTGACAGGTACGTACGTTCCTCTAACTACATCATCATTGCAGAGGTACCCTTGCAGACTTCATACGGAACAGGCAAGGTAGATCTAATACTGTGTGAGAGAACAATCAGCGATGATGGAAAACGAGTATTCTGGAAACCAGTCTTTGTCCTTGAGATCAAGACACGATTGGGGCAGAGCTGGTATATTGATGCAAACTATAAAGAGTCAGAAGTCCGGCCAGAGGGGAGTCCTCTTCAACGAATCGTTTCTGATTTTCCCTTGAGTGACTATCTCCTCGGTGATGACCTCTGGGATGCCATTGTGAAGTCAACTCCCACTTCCATTGCACAGAAACAATTGAACATCTACTGTCAAGCACTCGGTGAGAATTACAAAGGTGCAACACAACAGGAATTGGGTCACATACTGAGGGGAGTTGTGGTCATTGAATCTACCTCTGATATTACTGAGGTAAGATCATTAATTGAACTACTCATTGCACATGCGTATGAGAATGTAAAGAACAGGACTCACAGGCTCAAGCGTACGGTCTTCACCCCATCTGAGAGTGACAATAGCAGGATTGCTCTTGTTATAGATGAACAACCAAGACCTCGACGAAAGGACGAGAATATGACTAAGGCAACATGGGGACCAGCCTATACTCCCTTCAAGACCAAGAAGAAGACAAAGAGGGAGTTCTTGCTCTATCTTACTGGACATTCCCCCACCTCTGCAGGACAGTCTGCAGCATGGAATGCTCGATATTACCACGGATTACAGTTCATCCACGAGATGAAACGAACCCAAGATAGTACCGCGTTTGTCTGGATTGATCTAGCCAGTCAGTTCAATGAACCGCGACTCGCAGAGGCACGCCTTCGTCTGCGGCCAAGAGATTATTCTGAGGAGATGGTGGCCAAGGTGCAACCCGACCACATTCGAGAGTTCTTTGAGAGTATAGATGTCAAAGGATACTTAGATGATGTCTTGTCTTTCCTCTATAAAGATGGGAAAGCTCCATCATTTGATTTGAGGAACAAAAAGAATGAAGGAAAGGTCATAATCATCACTGGAGCAGACACTCTTCGTGATGCCACACCCACCTCTCACAGAGAACGACTCTCTATCCTCTTAGATAATCTGCTGAGCAGTCTTCCAGATAATGAAAATACAACCATCGTGTGGTTCGATGCTCCCGCCCCCTCTATTGAGAAGACTATTCCCTACTCAACCAGAGCTCTCATTCCCTACTATGAGATCTCTCCTCTTGGAGATGTGCTGACAGAGATAATATGGAATCTCCCTGTCGCGCCCAAGGGTGCTGTGCAACCAGATAAGTGGGGACTGCCCATCATCGGTGACGCGCCCATGCACGATGATATCAGGGTTATTCTCCGCCACAGTCCTACTGATCTTCAGATAGAATTGACCCATGTTCCATTCTTAAGAGGATGGTCAAGGCGATTTAGAAATATGGGAACTGGACGAGTCATCCGAGAACGAGAGATTGATGATATAGTCCCTGAGAAACAGACTAGGGATCGAATGAAACTCCTCTCTCTAACCATACTCCCCTGGCTGGTGAGGCTTTGGCCACAGAAGAGTTTGGTTGAGGACTCCAAGGTGCTCCTTGAAGGGCAGATCACTCAACTGGAGCGAGAGTTTCGTGGAGGAGCGGAATCTCTAACTGTTACAAAGACAGTTCTTAAAGAGTCACCCAGCAACTCTCCCAGCCTGCTTGATCTAGTTAAGTTCAGACTCCCTGAAACCATGGATGCACAGTCCTATCAGACCATGACTGCAGGAAAGATCAACTCCCAACGCCTTTATCGTTCACCGCGTAAGTTACAGAGCAAACCCCTTCAGAGAGTTCCATCACCTCTACCAACTCAAGAAGTACCAGCTATTGAAGAAGAGCTTGAACAAGAGTGGTTGTTCGGGGTTAAGTTTGAGAGTGAGGGTGATGACTCGCTCCCCTGGTGGATTGTTGTCCAAGACCCTGCTCATCCATCACGGATGCTCGTTGGTTGTTTCATAGACAGACCACCTGATAAGGATGGATTCCTCTGGGCTGAGAGCAAGCACGAGATGCTAACGCAGTCCAGTCTGGATGAAATCCTTAGCTTTTCTCAGACCATAATAATAGGTAGGAAAACTGAGGATTGGTTGGAGCTCTGGACCTCCAATGATGGTGAAGAACAAGTCTATACAGGGGTCCTTGAGTTTAGGGGGCAGGGTCGTTCGACCATAGGTCACCTCCGAGCCATTCGTCAGACGTTCACAGAAGAACCTGAAAACAGACCTTCATCCAATATTCGACCCTCTGAGTCATTCTACAAACGAACAATAGACTCCCTACGAAGACAGCTTAAGGCAACCACTAGTCCCACACCGGTCACGATTCGCCTTGAGATGGTGGACGATGCCTGCTGTGTCAATCTCCAAGACGATGAGAGTGATGTGATTCAAGATATTTCTATCGAATACACAGCAGACCTCATCTCTCTCTTGCGATGGCCCACGGTAAAGGGAGGTCCAATGTTCATTGATTCGGGAGAGTATGTAACCTGGAGCATCTTTGATGACATAGAATATGGAGAGCTGGACTTTATCAGACCATATATCACCTACACTGCTGCACGTAAGGCTCCCGCAGAACTACCAAAGCGAGTGTCCCAGTTCTTCGACCAGTCTGAGGATCTCTCTGTGAGTATTGAACATGATGCATCAGTCTGTCCCATAGCGCTGAATGATGGGGTGGACCATGGAACCTGTTGGAGGATAATTCTTCCATCTAACTGCCCAGTTCGTGTTAGGGAACAATTGAGTAGAGCTCTTACTAGTGAGGAAGTAAACGGACTACTCGCACCGGGAAGGCTCTATGCAGGGAAACTGTACACATTTGACTTCACGCTCCCCTCAGTGTCCGAGAAGGATGAGAGCATCGTCTTCCACGAGGATAGGTACATCCGGATTTTCCTCCGGGGAATGGGTCTGTTCCTGAAGTCTCTTGAACCGGGGACATATCTTCGTGTTGCAGTTCAGGAGTGGTACATTGACATCACCTGGGATGGGAGGTCCTATCTGAAGTGGACCGCACAGTCCACAGAGTCAGGACTCTTCTTCACAGGGGGTGGTAGAAGGACAATTAAGCTAGTCCATGGTCGCGGTGTGGATGAGGAGTGTGGTCGAATGCTGGAGTCAATCACCTCGTCAATTCCTGAGGAAGATATTGCGAACTACTCCGAGCTTGAGGAGTGGGTGAAGTCTGGACTCAGGAAACTGGGATACTCAGGGTCCAGTCCTCCATGCGACCTCCGTGTCCTCGAGTCGACTATGGAGGTCTTCAGGTACGGGGTGTATCTGACGGGAGATAATGACAGTACTCCCTTGGAAACAGGTTTCATCCAGGTCACATGTGGAACCACCCCAGATGCAATACTTGAGAACATGGATAACGGTCTATCGGATGGCGACCTTAGTCACTACTCTATCAGGAATGAAACATCGTTCAAGAAGAAACTTGCCACATGGGTTCAAAAATACGTACCCGTGACAGCGGAGGACTGGTCTAAAGAGGAGGATGCAGAACAAGAGAAAGAGTGGGAGATCTCTCTCTATGTCACTACAGGAATGAGAGAGGTCAGCTGGGAGGCCACACAGAAAGACAATGATGAATATATGGAAGGAAACTTGAATGTTGACGAAAAGATTCTGGTATATGGTGACATTGAGGAGGCCGAACTGGAGGTGAGGGAAGCCTTCGAAGATGAAGTGGTCCCGGAGCTGGTGAATGTCACGAACCTGGAGGAGGTGCTTGAGAAGCAGGTGCCAGCGGTGGTCCGAGAGATCCGTAGTCAATGAGAGGAGTGAGTCGCCTCTCTCTTGAGAGCAGCTCCTCTGAGTCCGTAGACTCGTCCTGAGAAGGAAGCAATGAGAGCCATCATATCAGTGACCAGTTCCTCCTGTGGCGTTCTGTCTTCTTCCATGAGGATGACAAGTTTCACTTCATAGTCTTCAAGGATACGCTGTAGCAGGTCCACACCAAAGCGGGCTAGTCTGTCCCTGTGGGTGATGAATACGGTGTCAATGACACCCTTCTGAGCAAGTGCAATGAGTCGCCTGAGTCCTCGACGTTTCATGTTCAGTCCAGAGCCAATGTCAGTGAACACAAGAGGGCGTGTCTTGAAGTGGCTCTTGCAATGGGAGGTGAGAGTCTTGAGTTGCCTGTCCAGGTCGCCATCGGTCTTCTGACGATGCCCAGAAACCCGAGCATAGACAGCACACCGCTTCTTGTCAGGATGCTCAAGGATCTCTCTGTGGAATAGGCCAAGGAGTCGATTTAACTCAATGAGTGGGATTCGTCTGCGGTTACCCGGGGTTCTAAGACAATGAATGAGCCCTTGCGTATCCCAACGCCGGATGGTCTTGGTACACACTCCCAATCTGCGAGCAGCCTGTGATACTGAGAACATGGGTCAATTCATTAGATTTCCATCTGATAAACGTCCAACTTTGTCATAGATTTACGAAGCTGTTACACACCCATCTGCAATAAGTAAGGTAATGGGCGTTGAAGCCCGGTCTAGGGTTGCTGTAGACTTGGCATTCAGAAGTAATCTACTCGGAAGTCTTACTGAAGTGCTCTGTAATCATTTCGATTTGGAAGTCCCACAAATTCCTCCAGAAGAGCTACTAAGTTTCATTTAGCAAAAAGGCGATTCATCATCAATATGGACAAAGCCAAGAATGAGATTTCCACGTACTTCATCAAATTTGTAGACTCCAAATCTAAGAGTATCCGTTCCATTCGTACATGAAATTTGACCCGTACTAAGAAGATGGTGAAAATACGTTCGGCATTGCTGTCGAATTTTAGAAAATAGATTCTTGTACCGTTTCCTTTGAGAGGCACGTATTCCCCATCTTGTAAATATGAATCTATTAGCTAGACTATTACTAGATATGAGCATGCTCTTTCTCTTTCTCGTGGACTGCTTCATCACTGCTTCACGAAGATAGGTCTTCAATACATCGGGAATAGCAGCTAGAACAGATGGCGTGATTTTAGGATCGTTTAACAAAATGCTCCCTGTACGATAATATCCTTATTGCACCTATAAGGACCTGTACAAAGTAGTATCTCTATGACAATGATTATAAGTCTCGCAAAAGAGGCGAACAAGCCTCTAGCCAGTGAGAATGAGGATAACAACCATGTCTCAAGAATACAAGCATATCGTGCGTGTTGCAAGCGCAGACATAGATGGGCAAGAGAACCTACTCCAAGGACTAACAAGAATTAAGGGAGTGGGTCTTAGAATAGCTAAGTCCATCATCAATCAGTTAGAACTAGATCCAAGTCAAAGATTAGGATACATTACCGATGAAACCATTGCAGGTATTGAACAAATCATCAAAGATCCTGTGGCTGCTGGTTTACCTGATTGGTACGTAAACAGACCTAGAGACAGAATGTCTGGAAAGATGATGCATTTGATTGGTTCAGATCTTGAATTTGCTCACAAAAATGATATTGATAGACTTCGTAGAATTAAATCATGGAGAGGAACAAGACATACGCTCGGTCTTAAGGTGAGAGGCCAACACACTAGAACAACTGGGCGCGGTGGAATGGCAGTAGGTGTTTCAAGGAAGAATTTATAGATAGGGGTTATGAAGAATGGGTGATCCGCGCAGACAGAAGAAGAAGTACGTTGTTCCGAAGCGTCCTTATGATACCGAGAGATTCGAACAAGAGCTCGAGCTTATAGGAGCATTTGGTCTCAGAAATAAAAGAGAACTATGGAGGCATAGTACTGAGCTTTCTAATTACAGAAGACATGCAAGACAGATGCTTGCACTAACTCCATCTGAACGACAACATATCGAAAAAGAGCTCGTTGATAAACTCGCAAAAATCGGTATTCTTGCCGAAGAACCCTCTCTTGACCGTGTTCTCGACTTGACACTTGGTAATATTCTTGAACGTAGATTACAGACCATTGTTTTTAGAAAAGGGATGGCCGCATCCATGCATCATGCCCGACAACTTGTAACACATGGTCACATTGCACTAGACAGCGCTAGAGTTACAACTCCTGCAAGACTAATCACCATTGGAGAAGCAGACCGTATTGCTTACACAACCAAATCTTCACTAAATGATCAATCACACCCAGCTAGAATTGCAGCTTCTGATGCAGCAACAAGAGTGGTAGCTCCTCCAGAAGAATTTGATGATAGATCTAGAGGCCGTGATGGTCGTCGTGATAATCGTCGCGGTGGGCGACGCGATAGCCGTCGGGGTGGTGGTGCAGCAGCACCTGTACCACGTAAGGAAGAAGATAGTAAAACTGAACCAGTGACTACCGAAGTAGTTGCACCAAGCGGAGATGAGAAACGTGAGTAAGGAAAGCAAGGCGGACAAGTGGGCAGTAGCACACATTTTTGCTTCATACAATGATACTATCATAACTATCACTGACATCACAGGTGCAGAAACACTCGCTCGATACACTGGTGGAATGATGGTAAAAGCAGACAGAAATGAATCATCACCCCATGCAGCTATGCAAGCAGCGTTCCAAGCAGCCCGAGAGGCAAAGGATAAGGGTGTATTCGGAATTCACATCCGTGTTCGTGCCCCTGGTGGACATGGTCCAAAGACTCCCGGTCCTGGTGCTCAAGCAGCAATCAGAGCACTT
>JAUWOU010000138.1 GCA_030612005.1 Candidatus Thorarchaeota archaeon
TCAAGCAGCAAAGAGAGAGTCGACCCATTAGTCCTTCAAAGGTACATATGGACGCGAGCGCTCATAGACTTTTTTTAAAACTAAGAGCGTTCAGCTATTTCCGCGAACTTCTCGCAGCTATCCGCATCCTGCATTTCGCCACGTTTTGAATGTAGACCCGCGGCAATTCGATATGCTCTAGCAACTGCAGCCCATTGTTCTTGAGCATCCAAGCAGAGAGCTAATGCTTTCCAAGTTTCAGGGTCTCCTGAATCGTGTTTGAGAGCTTCATTATACGCATCGATTGCTTCTTGGATTTTAAGCAAACTCTCTAGAGCTCTTGCTTTCTTTGTCCAGATTTCACTACTATCAGGAATCATTTTCAATCCTGTGTCTGCAATAGTATTTGCTGTTTGAAATTCACCAAGTGTAAGATATGCCTCTGCCTTGTTAGAGTGGCCTCGGTAGTCTTTAGGTGCAATCGATATTACAAGATCGAATACAATGATAGCATCACTCTGCTCACCAATGTGAATATGAGCCAAGCCAATCTCATTAAGAATATCCAGATTATCAGGTTGATGTTCGAGAACCTTTCGGAAAGCTTCTATGGCCTTCTTGTTCATCCCTTGTAGTCGAAAGGATCTTGCCTTTGTAATCAACTCATCAACTGAGAGCCCATCTAGAGACATGATAGCTTCTGCGAACAAGTTAGTTTTAATTTTTGTTCTGTCGGATACCAGTTTTTTGATGATGTTATATAGAAGAATTGCCAAGTTCTAACGGACAACAAGGATTTTAACGAGGTCGGTCTCAAATCAGTCCACTCGAATAGTGAGGAAATACGAATGAATAATGAAGATGACACATTCTTCGAAGATGATGAAGCGGATGAAGACTTATCCGATGAGGATATTGCAGAGGATGAAGATGAGGAAGAGATCTTCGAAGAAATTGTGGACATTGCCGAAATCAGGACATATGAAGTAGAACCTGGTGAGAAGCTTGTAAATTTCCTAAAAGATCCATGGCCACTGCCCATTTTCATTATTACATTGATTGGTCTTGCGATTATTCTGTTTACTCCCTCAATAATCTGGGCTCCACATCGTTATGGAATTCTAGGAGTCTATTTCCTCGTAATAGCTGCCTTTGTAGGAATTGTTTTCTCACTGAAAACTTGGTCACGAGCAGGTACGCACCGATTGAGATGGGCAGGTCCTGTGAATATAATCATTATATCTCTCAGCCTTGTCATTGGTATTATTGATACTATAAGTTGGATACTAACTGGTGTAGGTCTATTTCCTGTACTCGATTCACCCCTACTACTCTTGTGTTTCATGTTGGTGTTTTTCGCAATGTACATGCTCTGGATGATTCAAAAGAGTCTTGATCCCGAACCACGTTAAGCAAGGGTGGATTTTGTGGGAGAATATCCACACACTCTTGCCGAACTTCTTGAGATCGTGAGAGAATTTGTTAAAGAGCGTGACTGGGAGCAGTACAATCTTCCTTTGAACCTAGCAATCTCTACGTCTATTGAAGTTGGAGAACTTCTAGAGCTATTCCAATGGAAGACACATGAAGAAATTGAAGAGGCTCTAAAAGAAGATGATTTTCGAGAGGCTCTTGCGTCTGAAATAGCTGATGTTCTAGTCTATCTTCTCAGAGTTGCGGATACCACAGGTATTGACCCTGCTAAAGCAGTCGTTGAGAAGATGAAGCGTAATCGAGAAAAGTATCCGATCGATTATTGGAAAGGTAGGGCTCCCAATAGCTGCACGAAACCTGGACGAACCTAGACATCGATGAGGCTTGCATTTGAACAAAGACCATTCTTGTATGAGCTTTTAAGCTCTCACCAAGACCATATGCCGAACCTGAATGTTGATCAACAGAGCCTACAGGTATGAACTGGACCCCAACAACATCCAGAGATCGCACCTTACTCAACACGCAGGAGTAGCTCGTTTTGCCTACAACTGGGGTCTCGAAAAAAGAATCAAACAGTACAAGAACAATCAAGGTGACGACAGGTTCACTGATGCTATGCGGCAGCACAAGTCACTCAACTCTCTGAAGAAGGACCAGTTCCCATGGATGTACAGTACCTCCAAGTGTGCCCCTCAAGAGGCCCTGAGAGACCTCCATCAAGCCTTCAAGAACTTCTACCGAGGACTCAAGTCTGGGAAGAAGATAGGATTTCCTCGCTTCAAGAGGAGGGGAGTCAGGGACAGCTTCAGACTGACTGGGACCATCAGGTTCCATGAGCGGGCGATCCAGCTTCCGCGTATTGGAAAGATTCGAATCAAGGAGAAGAGAAAGAGCTATCACAATGGAAGGATCCTCTCAACCACTGTGCGACGACGAGCCAACAGGTGGTTTGTCTCAGTCACTGTGGAGGAGAATATCATTGACCCCCAATCCGTAAGTGGAACACCAGTGGGAGTAGACCTGGGAGTGAAGACCCTGGCCACACTGAGTAATGGCACTACTATTGCGAACCCACGGGCCCTGGGAAGACGACTGAGAAAATTAAGACAGCTCTCAAAGAGCCTGTCACGAAAACAGAAGGGGAGCAAGAACCGAGAGAAGGCAAGACTACGACTTGCAAAGATGTACCTGAAGGTCTTCAACATCCGACAGGACACACTACACAAGACCACGACCTACCTTGCTAAGAGCCACAGTAAGGTAGTGATCGAGGACCTGCGTGTGTCATGGATGCTGAAGAACAGGAAACTTGCAAGAGCGATAGCTGATGTGGGATTCTATGAGTTCAGACGACAACTGGAGTATAAGTGCCAGTGGTATGGTTCTGAGCTTGTCGTCGTTTCAAGGACCTTTCCTTCCTCGAAGCTGTGTTCACGTTGTGGGCACAGAAAGAAAGAGCTCTCTCTGTCAGAGAGGGAATATCATTGTGAACAGTGTGGGATAGTGATCGATAGGGATCTCAATGCTGCACTGAATCTGGTCGCCGTCAGTTTGCCGGAGACTCTAAACGCCTGCGGAGAGGAAGTAAGACATTGCAAATCTTCCGAGATTTGCTATGCAGCCTCGATGAAACAGGAACCGAACATCATCCCGGACTCGATGTCCAGGAATGTCTAGGTTTCGGGAAACGGCTCCAAATAGGTTCAATCGTCCTGAGTGATTCGAGTGTAAAGACCCGGAAATCTGTCCGCAAAAACATCATTTCGTGCAGTGATTGATTTATTATCCGCAAGCATTGGGTCTATTGTTACTGATGCAATTCCAGCTTTTCCATTACTCATCTGACAAAGACGATTGCCCTTAATATCAGTGATTTGAGAAAGACCTGAAAACTTCACTCCACGTTCAGTTCCTATTCTGTTTGCAGTAGCAGTGAAAACTCGATTCTCAATAGATCTGGTGATCATGGCGTCTTGGCAATACGGAAGAACAAGATTAGCTGGGGGTAGAATAACTTGTGATCCCTTTAGGGCTAATACCCTAGCCACTTCTGGAAAAATCCAGTCAAAACAAATCATGACCCCAAAACGATATCCCTCATACTCGATGACTGGGGGTTCATCCTGACCAGCTTTGAACCAATCTGCTTCATTCAGAAAGAGGTGGATTTTACGATAGGTGATAATGTGTTCACCATCTCCGAAAACTGCTGCTGAATTGTAAAGACCATCACTTGTACGTTCACAGATTCCAGCAACTACTAACCGACCACTCCTTGACCATGCAAGAAGTTCTTTGGAAAATGGACCTTCTGGAATAGATTCAGCAGAATCAGTTGCTTCACTAATCTCATTGAATACATATCCTGAATTACATAGCTCTGGAAGAACCAGGACATCAACATCCGCCTTTTCCGCTTCCTCTAGTATTGATTTCACTCTAGTCAGATTCTCTTCTACATTACAGATTTGCGGTTCTATTTGTCCTACTGCCAGTTTCATGGAACATCTCACTAGTTGCTGATGAGCACGTCCATGCTATGATTCCTTCGGTTGTCTAGAATAAACCGTGCTGCATCGCAGTTTGACAGTCACAGCTTGCATCTTTAGGAATGTTAGAAATCATCTCGAATGTTAATTTTCTAACACGCTCAACATTCTCTGACATCGTCTTGAGAACCATGGCATGAGTGACAGTTTCTTCCGCGTGAACATCATAGTCTGTTGGCATACTAATATTCACAAAACAGATTCCTGCCTCTCTGGCAAGTGCTGCTTCAGGATATGCAGTCATCCCGATGACTTCCCATCCTTGATTATGAAAGAACATTGACTCTGCTCTAGTCGAGAATCTTGGACCGTTGATGCAGACATAGGTTCCCTTGTCATGGACTTTGTATTTTATTTCAGCTGCGGTATCAACTGCTACTTTTCTCAATTCGGGACAGAAAGGTTCTGCGAATGGAAGATGGGCAATAGTACCTCCGTCAAAGAAAGTGTCTTTTCGGGTTCCCATAGTTCTATCAAAGAGCTGGTCAGCAATCACGAATTCTCCAAGTTTGACTTTAGCAGGTTGGAGACTTCCAGCTGCTGCAGGACTTATGATTCTCTTGACTCCCAGTGCTTTCATTCCCCAAATATTTGCACGGTAGTTTATTGCATGAGGGGGAATGGTATGATTACGAGCATGTCTTGCTAGGAATGCAAAGCTTCGCCCCTTAACAGATCCAAGGATAAAATTGTCCGAAGGCTCACCATATGGTGTGAATACCTTTACCTCAATTGGATTCTCTATAACACTGGAATCGTAATTTCCACTACCGCCAAACATTCCAATTTCAATTGGAAGTAAATCCTTCAGTTCTTTGCTCTTGCTCCTATCTATCGGAACTACAGATAGTTTAACTTCAAATGCCATTGTTCTATTCCACCTCACTCTTTCAATTTCCATACCTTGTCAAGTGGGTACTCGATTTTTCCCAGGAATCCCATGTGGGCTTTGATCTTCGAGAGTTGGTCGTCAGCCAGTACGATATTATTGTATTCTCTAAGGTGTTTCATCAGTTCCATTGTACTGAGTTCTGTGACCTTTTCACCTTCAAAGATTGTGCCAATTAGTGCTGAGAGATCTTCATAGAAGTTCCAGGGAAAGATTTCCCAAGCCCAAGTCACTTCTACACCGTAATAATCTGGAATAAATTTGGATCCTGCAATATGCATGAGAGTTGCACTTTTGACATCAGCTGGACCGCATTCTTTCACATGCTCAACTGCTGTGGTTAGACTCTCACCTGTATCTGTGATATCATCTATAACGAGGACTTTTTTCCCTGTGACATCTGCCGTAAGTGGACTGGTCAATTTCGCTTTGCCATCCTTTGTGGCTGTAACGCCCCAGTGGTCTACCTTAACCGAATGGAGTTCTTTGATTCCTAATAGGTCACACGCAATTCTCGCGTGAACCCACCCGCCTCGCGCAATTCCAATGACAGCATCTGGTTTCCAACCAGATTTCTTCACTTTATGTGCCGTCTGATAGGCGTAATCATAGATATCATCAAAATCAAGTACGTAGCATAACGAACCCTTAAGCTCCATAACATTCAGCCACCAATCAGAATCTTGAAGGACCCCGATAAAAGTGTGACCCTTGATGATTTTATTCCTCAACAACAATAATAGGTTGCTCGTTCCCTGTAAGAATTGATTCAAATGGCAAATGAAGAGAAATGTGTTGGAAAAGAACCACGAAAAGTAATTGCACGAGTAGTGAGCCAGGAGGGTTATTGTGCAATTGGTCACAAAGTTGGCGATGTTATCGAATTCGAGCACTACGGCGTGAAAGGCGATATCTGTATTAATGCACTGTTTAGCATGCTGCCCGTTGCTTATGCACTGATGCATAACGCGAATTTTCCTTGGTCGGAAGACCATTGCAAGGAACTTCATGCCTGCCCAGACCCAAAGAACCCCGTTGTCTTTGAACTTGATAGGTCTCAACCAATGGAACGAAAAGCTACTGGTTAGATTATTCTATCTCGATTATTAGTGAATCATATTCACCTGGATTGAAGGATACTCTAACATCAAGTCTGGTTCCAATTTTGACGTCAACCGACTCGGGAAGTGGCATGAAAAGTTCTCTCCATCCATCTTTCATCGTCAATGTGATATCATCATACAATTTTGATTCAAACATGCCTATGATGCCATGTACTGTTCCACTTTGTACAATCTCAAAATTAAGATGTTTGTCTATGCCCAGTGGCTGATCTGAATCTTTGGTTAAGTCAAACTTTTCCAGCTCTTGTAGGTCTGCCAAATCAATGCTCTGTTTCATATCTACCGTTTGGGGTATTCGTGGGAATTTCAAGTCTTCAATGTGGAATCTATTCCATAATGTTTCATTCTGTACTGGAATGGCAAACAGCGTTACTTGCTGGGGTATTATTTTTCCATTTGGCTTGAGAAGATGTTTCACTGCGTATCGACTAGCAGGTATCTGTTGTTCAATGAGCATAACTGAAGAGAGCATTTCACAGAGCACAACATCTGCTTTTTCCTTAGGTTCAAAGTCATAGAAATGTGAATGTACAAATTCAATATTTCCAGCTACTCCGTTCCGTTCTGCTGCAGCCTTTGCATACTTCAACGACTCTGCATTCGCATCTATAGCTGTAACCCGAGCTCCCTGTCGTGCGGCTAAGATTGCAAGTATCCCACTACCCGTCCCAAGATCGATAACATGATGGTCTGATTTTACAATCTTTGTAATTGCCTGACGGAATTTCTGAATGCGAGTTCTGTGACTAAGCAAACTTGCAGCTTGAAGTATCGGAAATGGTGTTGCATATTGTTTTTCTGACATCATTTTTCCCCTATCACATGCTACTTATAATAACAATCATGACAATGGCTTGAAAGAAGGGATTACGGTCTCACTAAACAACTGGGAAGGAAGGCTTCAACTCGTGTCTGAGAAAGTTCTCGAATCTGCAAAAGTTGCTTTGGAAGAGAGTAGACCGAATGATGCCATTATTGCATTAGAGCCACTTGTTGAGTATGATGATGAGAATGTCGATGCGCTAGTATGCTTGGGAATTGCCTATGTTCAAGCTGAAATGCCAGCGAAAGCAGTCGAAATTCTTGAACGAGCAGATGAAATGGTTGAGCAACATTGTGTTGTTGAGCTGTTTCTAGGTAGAGCGCTTTGGGCTCTTGGGAAACTTGTGTCGGCAGAAGACCGTGTGCGTGAAGCCTTGCGCTTAGATTCGAGTCAACCAGAAGCATGGATTGATCTTGGCAGAATTCTTTTTCAAAGACGAGAGTATCGAGAGGCTCTGAATCATATTGAACGTGCAATGAAACTCTTCTCAGACGAGGTAGGTCTCGTCTTCCTGCATGCATTGATTCTCTATCGTTTGGGAGATTTCACTCTGGCCACTGAATCTTGGGAACAGGTACATCGACTTGAACCCTACCTTATGTCAGGAATCTCAAATTATGCGTATATTCTTCTACTTCAAGAACGTTCATTCGAAGCTGCATCTTTTGTAGGGTATGCTAACACCATAGACCCTGATGACTATAGGTCTCAAATTCTGTTAGGTGAACTGAGATTCCAATCTGGGGATCGCGAGGGTGCTCTGGAATGCTTTGGTAAGGTCTTAGATAAAGACCCTATCAATATTGAAGCACTCGCCAAATTAGCTGTAATTGCACGAGATGCTATGGATGAGAAATCCTGTAGAGAATATCTTAGTCGTGCTGAGATGGAACTTGGAAGAGACCCTGAATCATGGAGGGGTCTATGTAATGCTTATCCTCTTCTTGGTATGTGTCAGGAGTATGTTGATTGTCTTATCCGTTGGACAAAAGCAGACAAGAATGCTGCATCACCATGGGTTGTATTAGCAGCGGAATATGATAACCAAGGCAAACTTGAATATTCACGTAATGCATGGCGAACAGTCTTTGAACTTCGTGGTTATGTTAAAATAAGATGCCTTGAATGCAAATCCGAAGTTAGAATGGCCTATGATTCTGTCAAAGGGTTTGACGTTTACTCTGCTCGAATATGCGGAGCTTGTGGTGCCAAAATTAACATGCCTATGGGTCTTCCGGTCGATTAGTAATGATGTGTGATTGATGAGCGGCCGAAGATATCCTAAACACCCGATTCCTGGAGTGGGTGCGATTGTTGTCGGTAACAAAGGTGTCTTACTTGCCCGTCGCGATAAACCTCCTGGAGAAGGTCTCTGGAGTATTCCTGGCGGTGGTGTTGAGCTAGGGGAAAACCAGAAGGAATCTGTTATCCGAGAGGTGTTAGAAGAAACAGGTGTTCAATGTGAAGTACTGAAGCTGGTCAGTACCACTGATCTCATTACTTTGGATGAAACCGGTACAGTAGAGTTTCATTTCCTTCTTAATCACTATTTAGCGAGAGCAATATCAGATGTCATAAAACCCGAATTTCCGGATGGGGAAGTTGGATGGTTTCACCCAGAAGAACTTCCTGAAGATATGGTGAATCAAGAGATTATTGATCTTCTAAGTTCGGTTAAAGATTTGATTCTTGAACTCATGAATTAATGATTATCAAGAACATGTCTACCTTAGGAATTGCTAAGAAGAATTATAAGAATCTCCGTAGTGTGTTTTGATACAATGGTTAATCTTTGTAACCAAGGATGTGTAATATCCAATGTTTAGAACCATAATGGCACTTCTAATTACCTTAGTAACAGCAGTTTTGATTGGAGCTTTTCAGATACTTTCGCTTGATATGGCTACAATCGAATTAATCATAGGCAGCTCAGATATCACCGGAGATTTAATGGTGATGGGTGGAGTTCTATTTGCATCACTCTTATTCCCATACACTACTGCAATGGCCGGTGTATATTCACCACTTGTTGCGCTTGGAGTAGCTGGTTTCATCGCTGGCCTGATATCAAAGAGTGGTGTACGAATGCTATTTGTATCAATTATCTCATTGGTCCTTTTCTTTGCAGGTTTCTATATCTTGACTCTAGTGGGAGATCCAAGCAACTTTGCAGAAATGTTCAATATTGCCCAACAAGCTGCAATTGACCTCGGAGTGGCATTTGGCCTTCTCTTTATCCCAGGTATAATTGGTGCTTCACTAACTGCAGAAGATTACTAATCTATTACTACTTGGGGGTTAAAGCCCCCATCAATCCTTTTTCT
>JAUWOU010000120.1 GCA_030612005.1 Candidatus Thorarchaeota archaeon
AATGAAATGCTCAAAACGTTCAATTACTTCCTCAGGATATCCGATCCATGAACCTGGAGCATTGCTTCTAGCTTGCTCTAGAACCTCTTCCCTTGAGGCTTCAAGATTTGTTGTCCTCCAGGATAGATGAGCCTCGAGTTCTTCTTCGTTATCGGTTACAAAGATTCCGGGCCAACCCTGTGCAAAAAGACTCTTACCTACGTCATCGTAATCCCTTCCAACTGTTTTGCAGTGTTCCTTCAACACATCCAACTTGTGTTCTAAGTTTTCCCGCAAAAACAGATTGCAGTAGTCGGCATACTCGGCAACCATTCTCAGTGTTCGTTTCTCGCCATCTCCACCTATGAGAATTGGAGGATGTGGTTTCTGTACTGGTTTTGGAGCAGAGAAAGCATTCTTGATGGAGTAATGTTTTCCTTTGAAATTTGGATGAGGATCAGTCCATAGTAACTTCATAATTCGGAGAAAGTTTGATTCCAACGATTGTGTCAGTCAATACGTCATCCATTTTCGACCACTTCTGTTTGTATTTACAAGCGTAATTTCAATAATTGTTTGTTAGAACAAACATATAACCGTTGCTATCAAGGCGTTATACTGTAGAGAGTACGAAATACTATTTACACAGCCAGAGTAGTGGAAGCGCAATCAGTGATTGTACCATGCTAGAATTCGCAGAAGAAATCAAGGACTATCTTGTTCAGGATAACGTAGATGCAGTGCAATCTCTAATTGATGGTCTAATCAAAGAGTACGAATGGAAAGAGATAGTTTCTCTTCTGCAGACAGTAACTAGGTCTTTGTACAAAAAGCATTGGCTCAAGATACAGCATATGGTGTTATCCATTTTTAATTTGCCAGAACTTACAGGAGTAGATTGTGACATCATTACTGAGATAGGTTCTATTCCTCATCCTGACAGCATTGAGCATGCTTCAGAACTTCTGTTTGATAACTTGATTCAAGTGGCAAAAACTCAATTCAGATCTGGTGGCTCAACTCTGTTCTTCCGTGTTGACAAGCTGACATCTACGAGATCTGTGATTATTGTACCAGATCTGATAGAAGCAAGATACCGAGAAACCATCTTTGTTCTTGCGGAATACGATGAGTTACTTCCTACGTTAACAAAGGACTGGATTGACGTTTCGAGGCTTTGGAGAAGTGGGTATGGTATTCGAATATTGAAAGCACGAAACCAGGGATTATTGATCCACATTAAAGATTACAAAGAGATTCGTGATCGTCTTGCACGAGAGCTAGGATTTGATTTGAAAAAAATCACAGAGGAAAAAGATAGATTGATTCGGGAGAGTAATTCAGACTATCTTCAATTATCTCAACAACTGGATGTATTCGTTTTGAGTTATATCGTATCTCTAGGTATCAGGGGCAAGTTTGATCCGTACTATAAGTCGCTGATTAACCACGAGGATCTTGATGAATTCTGAATTCAGCGTGTACAGGTACTGGAAGACAATACTGTACGCATAGTCAACCAATTATTACTGGCTGTACTCAGTTCAAAGAAGAGGCAAAGGTATTAAGTGTGTTTCACTTGAAGTATTATTGATTCCTGTTTTCAGGAAGGAGGAATATAACGAAATGAGTAGCGGTAAACAGACGCTTATCGTCTACTTGGTTATCGGTCTCATGATTGGATTTGGTCTAGGTTTCATTACACCGGGCCTCATCCCTGAGACTCAGGTTGATCAAGTAGCAGTAATCCAGGCTCGGGGAACCCTGATTGTTGGTACCGAAGCTGGATTTCCACCATATGAAATGTATAATACAACTTCTGGAGAATACTATGGCTTTGACATAGACATTGCACAATTGATTGCGGATGACCTCGGTGTAGATCTTGTGATAGAGGACATGGCGTTCGATACGTTGGTTGCAGCATGTAAGGCAGGCACTGTTGACATGATTGCAGCAGCGATGTTCCTTACAGCAGATAGAGCGAAAGAACTTGCATTCTCAGTACCATACTTCATATCAAATGAAGTAATGGTTGTGAATGGTTCTAATGCACTCGAGATCGACAATCTTGCAGATCTAGTTGGTCAGGATGTCGGAGTACAGACTGGAACTGTTGAGCATGATGAGATTCAAGCTGAGATTGACGATGGCACAGCCATTATTCTGCATACATATGCCAGCGTTGCACAGATGTTCATTGATTTGAACTCTGGTATACTTGATGCGGTCTATATTGATGAGCCAGTGTACGACGTCTATGCAGAGCTCTACATACTTCGTACAATCTACAAGGTTGCAGCTCCTGCAACTGTATTGTACTGTCGATGGAACAATCCAGGCTTACTTACAGTGATTGATGATGTCATTACTACTGCTTTTGCAGATGGAACAATGACAACTCTTGTTGAAACTTGGTTTGGGTGATAGTATTTGCAAGAGCGGGATTTCTCCAGTCTGTTAGCTTTTATTATAACAGCTGGACTTCCCGCCACTCTGCTTCTTACTGTTGCAGGCCTCGGTATGGGTTTTCTCATAGGTTTGGCATTAGCTCTCATCAGAGTGTATGCAGAGGATGAGATCGCCGTTATAGCACAAGCCTACGAGAATGTCTTCAGAGGTATTCCAGTACTGGTTTTGATGCTACTCTTTCTTGTGATGACTGGATGGCCAGCATTGTTTTCAGCAGGTCTTGCCCTCGGTCTCCGTAGTGGAGCGTACCAGTCTCAAATCATGCGAGGAGCTATTCTGTCAGTAAATGAGAACCAAGTAACGGCAGCATATGCTCTTGGTATGGACCGTATGCAGACAGCAAGATTCATTGTCTTACCACAGGCGTTTCGTCTTGCGCTCCCAGGATGGTCAAACGAGTATGCCGTTGTGACAAAGGACACTGCTTGGGCAGGAGCAATTGGAGTTCTCGATATGGTTAAATCTGTTGACTATTTAATATTCGAAAATCCAATATTATACCTACCTGCCATACTTGCAGTGACCATAATCTACTTCGTTTTGACGTATCCAATAACGAGATACGCAGGTGAAAAGATGACAAAGAGACTAAGTAGTCTAGGATTGGGAGGAAATTACTAATGTCAATTGTACTTGATGTAAGAGAAGTATGGAAAGCTTATGGAAACCTCGAAGTCCTGAAGGGAGTCACCTTCGATGTTGGAGAAAAAGAGGTCAAGGTAGTATTCGGTCCGAGTGGCTCAGGAAAAAGCACACTTCTCCGATGTATCAATATGCTAAACCCTCCTGATAAAGGAGAGATCTATCTGAAAGGCAAGAGTTTGATGGAGGAAGGTGTGGATCTCAATTCAATGAGATCACGCATTGGGATGGTTTTTCAACAATTCAACCTGTTTTCCCACCTTAAAGCTCTGGAAAATGTTACTATAGGACCACAGAAAGTGCTAGGGATGGAGAAAGAGGATGCTATTAACAGAGCACATATTGCACTGAATCAGGTCCACATGATGGAATGGATCGACCACTACCCTGCACAATTATCAGGTGGCCAACAACAACGTATTGGTATCGCAAGGGCACTGGCAATGGATCCAGATGTCATATTATTTGACGAACCTACATCTGCTCTAGACCCTGAGCTGATTGGAGAGGTCCTCCAGGTGATGCTCGATATCGCTCAGGCAGGAACAACAATGATCGTTGTGACCCATGAGATGGGATTTGCTAGAGCTGTAGCTAGTGAGATGTTTTTCATGGATGAAGGTGTAATTGTAGAGAGTGGAACTCCAAATCATTTCTTCACTACTCCTGAGAATGAACGGGTCAAGCAATTCTTGCATAGGCTAGAAGTACTCTATGGAGGACAAAATACAGAAGAATAGTAAAAAAGAGGAGGAGAGCAAGTTATGACAGGAAGCGGAAACATTCACGGGTTCACACTTCTACAGTATGGACTAGTTTCCTACTTCGATGAGCTAGCACAATCATTCCTCATAACTATGGAACTCTACATAGTTGGTTTAGTTCTTGGATTTAGTATAGGACTCACGTTTGCAATTATGCGGCAATACGGAGGGAGAATCTTCTCACGAATCGCTACCGCGTATATTGAGGTCATAAGAGGTACGCCACTGATCACACAGGTCCTCATCATCTATGCATTACCAGTGGCAATTAACATGTCCGGTATAGCAAGTTTGCCCCTCGACTGGTACTACTACTATCTTGACTCTCAAGGCAGGATTGCCATTACTCTAAACTGGCCTATTCTTTCAAGCATGATTGGGCTGGGAATAAACAGTGCGGCGTATCAAGCGGAATATTTGCGTGGCGCCTTTGCATCAATAACAACTGGACAACTTCAAGCTGCAACATCAATTGGAATGACTCGCTGGCAGAGTATCAGACATGTGGTTCTTCCACAAGGGCTCAGACGTGCAATCCCCGCATGGTCTAATGAGGCGGCATATCTTCCCAAGTACACAGTTGTAGCGATTTGGGTTGGTGTCATGGAATTCTTGAATATGGCGAAGACTGTTGTAGCTAAAACATTTCTATCTGTCGAGGTTTATCTGATTGTGGCTTTGACCTTCTTTGTACTTATCACACTGGTTTCCAGATTCCTAGAATATATTCACAATAGGACCAAGATTCCAGGCGTGTAATCTATCCTAATTTTGGCCCAGGGTCTCTTCTAAGGGGTCCGGTTGCACAATGTGGTCCACCACCGCCCTTTTCGGTTTCTTGCCAAGGAAGGGGAATTACATCAACGCCTTCCTTCTCCAAGTCACGTCGTGCTCTATCGAGCCCTTCCACCATCACAATCTTACCAGGTTCGATGGCAACAACATTGCAAGCAAGACGTCTAGCATCCTCAGGCCAGACTTCAATCATGTTGATCTGTTTTCCTCTGAGGAATTCAAGAAAATCATAAGGGATTCCTGGAGGATATACTAAAGCGGTCCCGTCATCTACATAACCAAACACAATATCAAGATGGGCATAACCTCCAGCAGGCCACTCAAGATTGTTTAGCCATCCCGGAATTGGAACTACTGTAATCTCTTCAACACCAACTGACTTCAGTATTATTGACACTTGGTCGATTCCGTCTTGATTAGTGCGAGCACTCTTTCCTATGCAAACATGGGTGGGATCAAGCCATACGATATTACCGCCTTCAAAAGTTCCATCACCATGCACTGTATAGAGAATTGGGACACCGAGTCCCACTGATTTCTTGGACCACCAGACCTCCTCACCCTTTCTATATGGAAGAGACATTCGACCGATGATAGTACCACCATTAACAACAACGCCGGGGTCTCTTGCACCACCTCCGTACCTTGCATGAGGAACACCATAAGGCTCATTCAATAGCCATTCCTCAGGAGGGGATACGTCATGTACAACTACTCTTTCCTGTTTCAATATCTCAACTAAACCATCATGTTCCGTCTGACATTTAGTGACATTTGGCTGTTCTATCAACTGAAACCAGGACAGGTTTCCTTTTGGTGGTGCCATCTCCTTTCCGGGTCGTTGAACCAATGTTTCACGAAGCTTTCCAATCTCTGATTGTGCACCCCACTTTTTCCCCCAAATTATCTCAAGTTCATCTAGGTAGTCAAGTGGAAGCGGAATAGAAGGAATGGTCTTATCTTCAAAAAAAGGTTTCACTTTCTTCTCGCTTTCTTCTTTGTCAGGTATTGGCTTGTATTTCATGGAGTAACCCCGTGTCTCTCAAGGCAATCTGTGGAATAAAACCTTCCATCGAAAATCTCTCTGCAATCATCGCATTCTGTGAGTTTGAAAAAGCTGAGATTGTTCCAATAAATGAAACAATGCGCGCAATAGAACTTGTGGTGGAACTTAAGGAATACGTGTGAAATTAAGAGAAATGGAGCTGGCCTGCTAGTAATGCTCATGATTACGATTATGTTGTTTGTGTAATTGATGTGGAGGCTCGTAAGAAATTCCAGGCAGTGGAGGATAAATTGAAACGTTCGGGAACCAGAGTTATTCCAAAATGGCGGTAATTCAGGAACTCTCTAACTAGATTCCAATTATTTGCGGTAACACTTTAAGGTTACAATTTGTAACACATTGAAGGTGGAAAAAGTGCAGTTCTGATTCTCTGATTTCTCATTCAAGAACAAGTGATTACTGCACCAGAAAGACTCGTATCCGAGTTTTTCAGCTACCAATGCTATGTCCAGTGTGTTCTCGTAATCGTATCCTATCTGAGGTTCGATATGGACTCCGAATTTCACTTTCATGATAATCACATCTCATTACAGTAATGGAAATGCAAACTACAAGATAATACTTCTGAGTTAGGATTGAGAAATAAAAAGGAAGAAACTGGCACAGACTGAATATCTGCACCAGCGTCTTCGATAGGCAGAACTTTTTATGTTTACTTCATCTTTGCCTCATAGTAAGCATAGAGAAATAGGATCAGCAAGAAACTCGACAGTCCAACTTGCATGAATGCCATCACTGGAAGAATAACCATTGCAATAGAATAGAGTATCACAACCACACCAATTGAGAGAAATGCAATATTCATTATTACAACGAACTCAACATTCTCCCAAGACGATGCTCGATATGCAAGTAAGTTTCCGACACCAAAAGCTAGGAACAGCGCCCCGATATATCGGTCAGCAAATTCCTCATACGGAAAAACAAATGCAGCTGCATGCATATCTGGAATTAACAGCATCACCAATCCATAAACAACAGCAACAAGACCATCGATCATGAAAGACATTTTCAGAAATTTCGATATCTCCATTTTCTAACCACCAACCCTCTTTACAAAGGGCTGTATGTAATCGTATTACTTTTATAAAAATCTTGTTGAATAATTTAGAACTTAATCGAATAATTCTAACAACTCTTTCAATTTATGAATGACTGTTAGTTCTTCATCCGTGGGGTAATTCCTAGTAGTCAATAAAGAAAATTAAAGAAGAACCTCTGCCCGATGGAACCAGCAAAACCAGCTCCATGATCCTATGCCTTGATTTAATCGCATTACTTTCTTTCAGCTTCCCGTGCACTGAGTGTAAACGTATAGATACAATACGAAGAACATCGCAGTCAGACCAGTGTTAAACCAGCCTGCGAGTGGAAGGGTCATAACTAGCATGTTCCAGACCATTGCGATTGTTCCAATGAGTGACCACACGGTAACCATCAGGACATATATCTCCACTTCTTTCCATGATGTAGAACGATATGCTAGAATCGCACCAACTGACATCATGAGAAACAGTGAACCTGTAATACGGATAGCAGCGGATTCAGAAGGCCATCCAGTGATAGTACTATATGATTCAGGAGAGATAAAGAACCATGCTCAGAAAATCAATGACACTATGAATCCGAAAAGAAAGATATACTTTGCATAACTTGGGATTTCTCCGCTCATCATAACCACACATCATGACGATACTCTTTTGCTTATCTAAGTTTCTAAAAAAGTGGAGCCGGTCTTGGAATTACACCCTGTCATGGTGAGTTCACCAATCATATCGATTTCACTTGCTACCGTTGATATTGATGTGCTCTGGGATGTGATAGAGATTGGTAGGTAGCTACATGAACGATGGCATTACATCCTTTGCAAAGGTACGAATCGTTTCCAGACCAGGTTCATCTCTAGGTTGTGAAACTACGTAGTAATTGTCACCTGCATCCTTCGCTGATTCAATCGCCTTCATGAATTCGTCCATATCTGTGATTCTTTGCCCCATCATTGAGCCACTCATGAAGCTTATCTTATCTACTCGGTTGGCTTTTTCTGCAGCTTGAATGACAGTCTTCTTTGCAGCTACTGGATCGTAATTACCAAAGGGTGGCAAGTATATGATATCGCCATATTTCCCAGATAGTTCAAGCATCCGAGTTCCCTGGCTTCCAAAGAGTAGTGGGGGATATGGCTTCTACACGGGTTTGGGCTCTAGGATTGCTCCTTTTGCAGTGTAGAATTTCCCGTCGAAATCGACTTTGTCCTTTGTCCACAGTTCAAGCATGAGCTTGAGACCTTCGATTGTTTTGTCGACCCTCATTTTAGATTTGTTCCACTCACTGTAGCCTTCAAATTCTACCTGAGACCAACCTGCACCAATACCTGCAATGACCCTACCATTTGACAAGACATCAAGTGTGGATATCATCTTTGCAAGTAGACCAGGAGGTCTGAAGGGTATGGGTGTGACCAAGGTACCAAGATGAATTTGTTCAGTCTTCGCGGCAAGGTACGCCAATGTAATCCAAGTTTCCATCGTCACATCTGCATCAGGACGTGACATCGGGCCGTGTCCCATTTGACCCCACATATAATGATCAGGCATCACAGCTCCATAATATCCGAGCTTGTCACCTTCTAGTATCACTTTCTCTATGAGTTCATAATCATTGTACCAGTTACCAAGACCACCTAACATGAATTTCATTTTTACCACCTAGAGCTCTACATGCACATTCTGAGAATATTAACTTCATTATCCAGCAATTTTGCAATGTTCATTTTGGAAAATACGAATTACTACTGAAAGCTAGAACATGAGTGACACCGGTCGTTCCCCTAGGTTTTTATGATTCACTATACTGTGCTATTAAGCGAAATTCATTGACCGAACTCAAATTTTATATTATGGGCTCAAGTGGGGAGCCCTCAGACGACAGTCCGATAACTGTTGTACGCAGAAATGAAACGATACCAATCTTATCTCGTCTCATCCCTCAGCCCTTGGCGAAGGAGCATCTAACAACTGAAATGCAGAAATTAGTTCCTCATCTTCTGAAGATAGGAGTGCTCAAAAAGGAAGACAGTTTGTTATCACTTGGTTTTCCATGCTTCACTCAGAATGATTATCAACTAATGAATAACTCATTAGAAACCACAGCGCTGCGTGTTGTGGACGCTCTAAAAGAAGATTGGTCAGAGATTTCAGAAATCGTTGACGGAATTGCCAAATCCTCCCACACACTATTCAAAGAGAAGCTATACAATATTCTTGGATGTGTGTTATTAGATTGGCTTAGTCTAGGGTGGCTGTCAGAAAAAGGAATTGCCTTCTATGACAAAGATCAACCAGATGGAAGCAAGTACCTATTGCAGGGAGTAACCAAGGAAGCACATCAGAGTAGTTTCTCTCGTTTTTGTTATTCGACAACTGCAGGTACAGGGGAGTGGAGATTCACAGTTTTTGGTCAGGCTAACGACAAGAGATGGATTACGCCGGAGCTTCAAATGCACCAGACCGCATCCATCAGAAAAAACCTTGCAGCACCAGAACCCCTACCAGCTGTTAGCGCCTCATTCTCAGAAATCGCCAACTTCCACTTTCTTGCTCATGTTGCGGATGTTCTCGCATCTGGTGATGCAAGTAGAAATAAGATTCAAGAGTTATTCAATCTAAATGAGAATGAGAGCAGAACCATTGAGAGATACTTGATTGAATCCAGAATCATTGATGTGACTAATAACTCCGTTTGGGTTCCAAGGTCTATGATCCTGACTCTTCATGACAAAGACCCAATTGAAGAATTGTTTCATCTCACAAAACACAAAATCGTTGATGCAGTAGTCAGTGAAAAGGAGAATTTGTTTAAAGAGTATAAAGGAACTACATCGCAAAAGCACAATGTACCATTTGAGGAAGCAATGACTGATTTGTGGCACGATATATTCTCCCGATCCATCAAGGTCTTTCTTGCAGAGAATCTAATGAAGACGATGGATACTGATGGACAAGCATCCTTTAGCAGCTTTATCTGGAATAAGGATGTCATTGATTTCACAATATGAAAAGTGGAGCCGGCCTTGGGATTTGCACCCAAGTAGAATGGATTTGCAATCCATCGCGTCAGCTTCTCCGCCAGACCGGCTCAATTGAGAGAGTATTCATCATTCTGGATTTAAGGATGTCGGCAAGAATTCAGGCGAAGTAAGCGGATACTTCTAAATTTCTATGCCAACATCGAGTTTTATGGATTCGGTATTTAGTATTAAAGAAATCTGCAAAGCTTGCCTCTTTCTATGAAAATTACGCTGAGAGTAATTTGTATATATGATGAGGAGGTACTTATCTTATGAGTAATGATACGGAAACAACTGAAAAAAGAGTAGTTCCTCTTCTTTGGAACAATACAACTGCGAAACCGATGTTATTATTATTTGGATCCTGGGTTTTCGCATATTTATTGGGAGTTACAATTCATGAGATTGGACATGCAATAGCTACTGCAAAATTAGGATATACAAACATCCGAATATTTTTACATC
>JAUWOU010000233.1 GCA_030612005.1 Candidatus Thorarchaeota archaeon
TGGTATTTGCACTCTATTCCCTGAATACGGTTCAGAGAAAAAGAAGAAAGATTCTGATGAATCAATTTATTCAATTCATGATAGTGTCACGTACTATGATTAAATTCATCAGCAACTAAGTATATGCTCCTGACATGATCGAGAGACTGGAGAAATCAATAAAGAATGGTCTCAGAGGTAAATTTACTCATATGGACCCTCTGAAGGCATTAGATGGACTCACCGCTGGAACAGCTCGTATGGTCCCTACCAAAGGAGAACATTCTTGCTGGCACATTCTGCATCACGTTGTCTTCTGGCAGGATTTGATGCTGAGTGCACTTAGAAAGGAATCAGTTGACTGGCCAAAGAACAATGAAGCAAGTTGGCCTACGGATAAACAACTAAAGAAAGATGAAGATTGGGCTGCCTTAGTTGAAAAATTTGAGAAAGGATTGGATGAAGCTGACGGTATGACTAAGAATATCGAATCCATTGATGATTTACCAGCTTGGCCAAAGGTACCTCCCTTTGCTGCACTCATGGTCTTTGTTCAACATAATGCCTTCCACATTGGTGAAATTGTTGCTACCAGGCAAGCACTTGGGAATTGGCCACCTCCAGAATACAAACCAACGTTCTAGAAACCTATTCCTTGAACACACGCACTAAAACTGAATTGAAACCAGGTGTGGAACCGAAATCTGTATGCTTGTCATCAGTTAGTAGATTGATATTTCCATCATCTTGCCACCAACCATCTGAAGACCAAACCACTCTGGGGTCTATATCCTCTGTGAGTTCAAGTCTAATGTCGTTTATAGAGCCTCTAACTGACTCTATGGTAACTCTATCTCCGTCCTCTAGATCTAATTTCCTAGCAGTTTCTGGATTCATTCTAAGGAATGTACGATTAACACCAGCCATTATCTTGGCATTCATTTGAATTGTATCTGTAACTACATCGTATGGACAAACATCAATCTGACATTCTCGACATCCAATGCACTTAGCAGCATCCCAGATTGGTATTAGTAAACCCGTCATATCTGCAGGGATGTTTAGTTTTTCATTCGGCAAATCAACTGCCAATCCTGCAACCAGCTCCCCCAACTCTAATCGAAGTTTAGCAGAGGTTTCATCGGTGTGATCTATACCTTTCTGAATGAGGTGAGGACTTGGTTGAACAAGTGATATAGCTTCATCAGGACAGTCTTCGATACATTTCTTGCAAGAAGTACAATGAGCGAAGCTCTTCACTGTTGCACCTACTTCGACTGTAGTATACTGAGAGTGAAGTCGTGTTCTCAATCTTCCCGAAATCATTGTTAATGAGTATTTTTCATACAGTAAGGGTTTAGATACTATACTCTCCGCGGGTTCCACGTGAAATGGTAGCGGATCATAACCTAGATTTTCGAGGTCTGGTGAGTATAACTCAATCTTGCCAGATGGTGTATTGAATTTGAAACCCTCAAATGGAATCCCTGGACTATTAGTTCGAATTCCTTCAGGGTGTTTTCGAAGCTCCTCGATTGACATATGCCTACAATCGTCACTATCTAATGCTAATTCAATCGCATCAATTTCGGAAATCTGAAAATGCTCTTCAAACCCTAATCTCTCAGCAATTCCCTTCCATATATCCAACTCACTCTGTGCTTCTCCTCGTGGTTTGACAATCTGCGGTGCGAATTGGACTATCCGATGAAGTTCTGCATGAATCAGATTGTCATGTTCAAAGATGAAGGTTGCAGGAAGTACGATATCACATAGCTTTGCAGTATCTGTAAGTTCGAGGTCGATGCAAACTTTGAACGGTATCTTCTCGAATGCTTCAATTGTCTTCTTTGTGTTTGGCCATTGAGTTACTGGACTAGCGGCTTGAATAACGAGAACCTTTAGTGGGCTTTCTTCATGCCTGAGAACAAAGTCCGGGATGTATGTTCCAGAGGGTACTACTGGTTCTATGGATTCATCTAGAAGGTCACTCAGGTTCACTGCTTTTCCATTGAATGGACTATTGTCAGAAGAGAGATACTGAAATCCGCCACCAGAAACTCCCAAGTATCCACATAAGGCTAGTAGGCTATGAACTGCTCTTGCCGCCCAAGTACCATTTGTGTAATGATTCATTCCTGCAGGGGCTGTAGTTATCAATGCAGGTCCATGAATTGCGAAGGTCTTTGCTATTCTTCTAATATTATCTTCTGAAACCCATGTGATCTCACTTACTCTCTTTCTATCGTATTCCGAGACCCTCTCTGTATACTCGTTGAATCCGACAACGTGTTTCTCAACGAATTCCTTGTCATAGAGACCCTTGGTGATGATTTCATTCGCAATACCCAGTGCTAGCGCTCCGTCTGTCCCTGGTCGAATTGTGGTGTAGATATCAGCTACCATTGCATAGGGTGTTTGTCTTGGGTCTATGACAATTAACTTCGCTCCATTGTCGATTGCATCCTGAATGACCTTCTTGCAATGAATACTAGATTCATGTTTGTTAGTACCCCAGATGACGATACATCGAGAATTTTTCCAGTCACTCAGTTCATGAGGGGGAAACCTTCCAACATTGAATCGTGCACCTTCATATGCGCCTTCATAACAAATTTCCGCTATACCAGGAATCATTCTGCAACCAAAGACATTTGAAAATCGAGATGCATACCTGGGAGCCATTCCATCGTTACCCGAACCTGAGTAGATGCCCACACTCTCGGGTCCGTAGTCATTCTTTGCAATTCTCATCTTATCGGAAATTTCGTCAAGAGCAGCATCCCATGATATTCTTTTGAAAGTTCCATCTGGTTGTTTTCTTTGGGGATAGAGAAGTCTATCGTCAGAATACATTCTCAAGACATGCGCATACCCTTTAGGACAGCATCTCCCTTCAGTATAGGGATGATTAGGGTCTCCTTCAAGCCTTGTAATCTTTCCATTCTCAACATGGACTACATAGGCACAAAGTTCCGGGCAATTCAATGCACACGCTGAGTGATGCTTCTCAATCTCCATTGACCCTTTTGTTTCAAAACGACGAGATTAACATTTCTGATTCACTAATGCAAAGGCTAATCATTAGAAAGAGTGAGTTTTCAAACGGTGGTTGTGTGTCTAAAAGAATCTACACTAGAGCTGGTGACAAAGGGAAAACAGGTCTCTTATCGGGAGAGCGAATCGATAAAGCTGACCCCAGAGTGGAAGCTTATGGAACAGTCGATGAGCTGGGTACATTCCTAGGTGTTGCTAAGGTTCACTCATCAAATAGGATTGCTGAATACATCCACAATATTCAGCAAAAGTTGTTTCTTATTAATGCAGAGCTGGCTACTAATATTGGTACTTTAGACCCAGATAGTCCCCTTAGAAGTTTGGAAAGAATTACTTCTGAGGATGTTGAATTCCTTGAGAAGATTGCAGATGAATTATCCGAAGAGCTTCCGCTTCTCACAAATTTCGTGATTCCTGGAGGTACAAAAGCATCTGCTTTCCTTCATGTATGTCGGACGGTCTGTAGAAGAGCTGAGAGAAGAATCGTGCAATTTGCAAAGTCCTATCCAGTGAATGAAGAATTGATTCGGTACATCAATCGATTGTCCGATCTTCTGTTTGTATTCTCTAGATACGAGAATAGAGCGAAAGGCGATGGCGACCAGATAGTATCTCGTGAAGGAACAGAATCGATGACCAAGGAATAGCTTGTGGAGAATTGACCTAGAGCATTCCATTGTTAATTTAAAAAGAGGAGTGAAGTAGAGTGCTTGGAAACACTCTACTCAGAATTTCTTAGACTAGACATAGATTGGGTCGCGTAAGTATGAATCCTCTCCATTCCATGGTCCTGATCCAAATGCAACTTCGAGAACATTGAGGCCATCCCCACTATCATCGTCACAATACCAAGGTGTTTCAGGACGACTGTCCATTGCAGCTGCCCATATGAAAGCCTCTCTCATGGAAACATATCCATTCCCATTGAAGTCAGCATTTACCGGTGTAGCATCTCCATTCCATTGAATACCTGAAACGGCACACATGAAATGATAAACAAATTCGTCCCAGTTTCCTTCAGTGTCTGCGCTGTATGAATTTTCATCATCCTTGCAAGCTGTCA
>JAUWOU010000231.1 GCA_030612005.1 Candidatus Thorarchaeota archaeon
GTCCTGAGCACTGCAAGTACATTCTCAATTTCAACGCTCTCAGAACCTTTGAAGATAGACGTAGTTGTACCACATGCAGTTACGGTGGTAGTTCGGGATTCGGAGGGGAGAAGGGATAGTGATGTTATCGCTGTCATTATCGATTACCCGCCTATCAATACTGGCTTCAATCCTGTTCTTCTGGGTGCCATAGGTGCTGTTTTTGCTCTAGCCATCTCTTTCGTAATAGTGAAGAGGAAGGGTAGTCGCGTATTGCCCCTTCTAATCATGCTATTTTCAGCTTTCATGTTATTCCCTGTCATTTCTGCAAGCAGTGGAATGCCTAGCACTAATAAAATGACATATAGTCCACCTACAGGAGCATATGATGATAACGTCAGAGAAGTCGGAGTGGAATGGATTGGCTTATCTCATGCAAACGGTCCTTTGTATAATAATGAGGAAAATACTGAAGGTTTCTACAACTGGATGGGTGCAATAGGTGGTTATAGTCAAGAGTTCAATTTGGGCGAATTTTCCGCTTGGGAAGAAGACTTCAAAGATGCATCTTTTGGCGGGACAGATACAGTATGGATAGATGCTGTAGACATTGCATACCTGCATAGTCATGGGGGTCCCAATAGCATCAGTTTCACGGCTTATCAACACGATCAACATTTTCTGAATTTTACTGAACTGAGACTAGGTGACGGTGATCTAGATACTCTCGCGATTGACGCATGCAAACCATTAGCCTGGGAAGATAAGTACGGTAATAACGTATTTGAGAGATGGGGACCGGCCCTGCAAGGAATTCATCAAGTCTGCTCTTTTCAAACCTCAAGTAAGAATTCTGCAAAAACCGGTACGGGATTTGGAATGTATCTGACAGGTTACTTTACTAATCCAAGCCTTACGATAGTGAATGCGTGGTTCAGAACTTGTCTAGAAACTGAAAGTAGCGATAAGGTATCTGCTGTGTTCTACGCAACTAAATCTACGAATCCGTTTCAACCTCAGCTTGATGATCCGATAAACGATCATGCCTACGGTTTTGGATATGTTTGTTCAGACCCAACGCCTGGAACAATCCATCATCTTGTCTATATCACATCCGGATGTTGAATCTGCAAGGAGGGGAACTTTCCCTTCTTGTACCATTTAGAATGAACAGATATGTACTAACTTACACCAATACATTGAATATGGACGTACTGATGTTGTATATGGGGTAGTAAAGCATGAAACGGGTAGGAGTACTTGGTTCAAGTATAATAGTTATCTTACTGTTGACTGTTCTAGTAAATGCAGCTCAAGGAATTATGCTTCCAGATACATCTTCTGTTTTATCAGACATTGCCGTAACTGAGCTCCTTCCCAATCCCTATTTGGAGGAAGAACCTAATATCACAATATTGGGAGATTCAGGCGAATTCAGTTATACTTATGACTCTGCGCAAGATACTGCTGAGCTAATCTGGCAACATACTGCTGGGACCGCTCTTGACTGGGCTTCATGGTACGGTTCACCTGATTGTCTAGATCACATCCGTCTGTCTCAATCAGTGCTGTGGTCAGAGAATCGAGAACCTGATGGTTTACTTGTTACAATGGAGGCTAAGGTGCAGGTTACAGGAGATTTTGCAACTGAGGAAGATGGATTACGGATGTTCGACTGTGTGGTGTATGCAAAGACAACAGAAAGTCTATCCGATTGGTATCCTCTAATGTATTTTCATACAGATGCGGACGAGTTCACTCTTAGGTTGCAGGAAATATCCGTACCTACCATACGCAATGCTTGGGAGAATGTTCTTGAAGATTGTTTTGACCAATACGGAGTAGTCACTTCTGAATTTGATATTGTTATCGCACTTTCGCCAACCTACAGATTCGAAGAATGGGTGGATTATGAACCTTGGCGTCACTATAATGGGCAGGTAAAACTGACTGTGAATTCTCTCAGTATCGAAGTGCTAATGTCTGAACCAGCTGAACCTGAACAGATACGTGAACCAATTTCCAGCAATGTAATCTCATCAAATGATGGTCGTTTCTTCTCAAGAGGATTAACGACGACTGAAGATGGTTCAGTATATGGTCTTGCGAATTTGTATCCTCGTAGTTATTATCATATATTAGACGATCATGGGCAAGTTCTATTCAAAATCAATCCAATCACAGGAGAGTACTCAACCAACATATGGTATGGTAATAGGTCTGTGATTGGAATGGGAATAACTACAAATTCATCAGATATTTTCACTGTAGGAATCACTCGTGATATTAATACTACTTCGTGTAAAGCATACATTGCAAAATGGAACGATATAGGCCAACAAGAGTGGATTAGTTCTTGGGGCGATTACTACGACGTCCTATCTATGGATTTGATTATAACATCAGATAGTGCAATCTATGTTTTTGGAATCTTCTACATATCTATTGGTGAATTGATTTTCGATATGAGTAGTGAGCTCTACAAGTTCTCAGCAGAGGGACAATTAGTATGGAAACGTCCTATTGCACAATGGAACCTCAATTGGTGGCACGGAATCAATCTTGATACATGCATTTCTGGAACAAGTGACACGATTTATGTATTAGAACCATCTCGTCTTAGTGCCTGGAATTTTGATGGATTTCAGCTCTGGAATATTTCAACATCCTCTGCGATAGAGTACTTCCAAGGAATTTTGATTGGTAGTTTAGGACAAGTCTTTACGGTTTCGAACAACGGTACTCATTACATTGTAAGTGAGTGGATTGAATTCAACGGTTCTATTGAGAGGACAATTCTCACTCTTGAATTTGGAGATGGATGGACTGAAACCTTGAAGTGTCAAGCAGCTACTATAACGAAGCATGACTCTATCATAGGCATAATCGAAACGTATAGGTATGACTCCACTCAATATATTGTACAGACTGAATTCGAATCAGCGATTCACAGTATATCGAGGTTGTGTGCTGAAGAACCAGCCATATCTCTGCTTCCTTGTTCGGTAGTAGCAACAGACACCAATCTTCTTTATGTTTTGAAAAGTGAAGCTAATGAAACCCACATCTATCTAGTTTTCCAAGTTTATCCAATATCCAGTGAATCTGATTTTGTTTTCACGATACTATCAGTATCTCTGGGTCTTGGAGTGTTGGTACTCCTACCAACTGCTTTGTGGTTCCGTCGAAAGAAACAGGAATTCACGGTTCCCAATCATACTTGATGAGCTGATACGATGTATATTCTTTGGCATCGACCTCAGCAATTGCTTCTCCTGATGGCATAGTGATGGTTCCATTCTCCATATACATGACAGCTATTACTTGAAAGACTATCCTTTCATTTTTGCAAGTTCTTCTTCCCTGAGCTTCTTCTTGAAAAGTTTCATCACGATGGTCAGTGGAAGTTCATCTCTGAATTCTACCCACTTTGGTACTGCATAAGGCTTCACTTTGTCCTTGAGGAAGTCGATGATATCCTGTTCCGAAACCTTACCCTTGAATTCATGTTTCAACTGGACGAATGCTTTAACCCTCTCACTTCCCGGTCTCTCTGGGTCTGGAATGCCAATCACACCTGCAATCTCGACTGCATCATGTTCGTGAAGGATATCATCAATGACTCTGCTGTATATCTTGTTTCCTGAAACATTGATCATGTCCTTTATCCGGTCAACTACTTTGAAGTAACCATCACTGTCAATCTCAACAATATCCCCCATGGGTAACCAACCATCTTTCAACCCACTTCCCGGTGTCGGATAATATCCAAGCATCGTCTGGGGACCGCGAATCCAAATCTCTCCGCGCTCTCCGATGGGAAGTTCCTGTCCAGTATCAGGGTCAACAATTTTGATATCTGTATCAGGGATTGGAATACCAACACCCCGTTTTGTTTCCGCCATGTAGCCTGTTACCTTTGAGAGAGCTGAGATATTGATAGTTGCAACTCCAGAAGTTTCTGTTGCCCCATATCCTTCTCCGAGTGGGACTCCGGATTTTTCCTCGAATTCGACTGCAAGGTCTTCTGGAAGTGCTGCAGCGCCTGAGAAATAGAAAATCTGTGCTTTCACGAGGTCCATCTGAGAGAATAGCGTATAGTGTGTCGGAACAGCAATCACCATGAAGGGACGATGCAGGTTTATAGTTTCCACAATCTTCGTGAGGTCTCGCGAGTCCATCAGATGAATCTTGATTCCCCACGAGATGCACGCATGAACAGCCCAGTGACCATAAGCATGAAAGATTGGT
>JAUWOU010000067.1 GCA_030612005.1 Candidatus Thorarchaeota archaeon
CGCTATCTTCTATCTTAGAATTGTCTATTTTTTTGAAAGCTTTGAAGCAAGTTCCTCGCAGTACTGATCAAATATGCGCACAACTCTCAGTTGAGTTTCTTTAGAACCATAGAGAAAGGTTAGGAATTTCAGCAATGCAAGGTTGTGTAACATAGACACTGTAGAGTCATTTCGAGAGAAGAAGTCAAAGATTCTTTCAGACACAATTGCTTTTGCATTATCAGTTCCTAAACGGATTATTGCTTCATGTTTAATTTCGTAGATACACGCGTCGAATTCCCTTGATTGAAGCAATGATCTAATTGGGCCAATCAGAAAATTCGCTGATAGTTCATCAGTGAGATTGTGACTCTCAAGTTCACTTACACACCTGTTGAAATTTAGAAGTACTGATTCAGAATCAAAAGGAATTTTCTTTGCTATTAGATCAAGGAATTCACGATATTCCTTCTTTCTAATGAGATGAACATGCTGTTGAAATTCATTCTCAAAAGCTGCAACTACTAAACCAATCCCAGGGATTGAGAGTTTGTATTTTTTGTCACGACTGAATAGGACATCTTCCTCTTCTGAATAGAACTGTAAATGGATCAGATATTTCACCATTAGTTCTATTTGGTCAGTCATATCTACTCTCCAAGAATTCCCTACTTATGGGGTTTTCTGATTGCCAACTAAAATATATTTTGAGGAAAAAAAAGAAAGAGGGTAGCTCATCAAATGAGCTACTTCATTGTCAAAGCCATTATAGCTTTCTGAGCATGCATACGATTCTCAGCTTGGTCGAAAGCGATTGACTGAGGACCATCAATCACAGAGTTAGAGACCTCGAAGTCACGGGGGTCGCGGGTGTTACAAAATTGCTTCTAGCATTGATTCTTCTCCTCAAGGGTTTAAACCTTTGATGAATGAACTTGAGATCACGTTTGGTTGATTCTGCTCTTTCAATCTACCAACTAACAGATATTGCATTCACTGGACAGACTTCAATGCATCTCATACACCGTGTGCACTGGGAAGTATAGACAGGAGTAACCTGCCAATAAGATGGATCCCAAGGATCATCACCATCCACAATCACATGATGTAGATGAAAGACCGGTCGGTCACACTGTTTCAGACATTTAGTGCATTCTCGCGGATCCATAACACCATCAGGTCCACACTGCGAGTAGTTAATTGTAATCTTTGTCTTGCCCTTTCTAACTGCAATCATTACATCTTCTCCTAGTATCTCCCAGCAACCTGTTTGATATTATTTCGCGGGACAAGAGTAAGTGCATTATGTTGACAGACATTTCTACAGTTACCACACCCATAGCACTTGTCTAAATCCACGTTGACCATATCTTTTGTTGGACTGAAGCTCAAAGCTCCAAATTGACATGCACTCACACACGATTTAAGTCCCTCACAGAGGTCTGGATTGAATTGGATTACGTATTCTGCTTTGTAGAGAAGATCTATGTCATAATCCTGCCGCATTCGTATTCCCATGCAATCAGGGTTCTCGCAAGAACAAATAGCTGTTATGAATGGAACTGGATGAAACCAGACCGTGGAAACCAGACCTTCTTCTGAAAAGCTCTCCAGCATACGAGTTGCCTCTTCACGATCCATTGGTCGCTTTACATTCTCAGGAATGTAACGAGGTATCTTATCTGCAACCTCACTCATTACACCGAATATAAGGCAACGTGCTTCCTTCTCCCCCCTGCACATATACCGACACACGCAGTAATTCAAAGTGAGTGGTTCTGCAGCAAGATTCTCTATAATGTAAGAAGCATCCTCAATTGGTAAAACTTGGCCAAAGTGACCATCAACTCCTATATGCTTTCGTTTTGGTCCCTCGTTATGTAAGACACGATTTATGATCGTCTTCATTACTCTTCCAATGATTGGCGTCTGGAGTTTGTATCCTGAACCGGCGAACTTCATTCCATAGATGGGCGTGACACCGGATCTATCAAAGACCTTGAGTACATCATTTAGATGCTCAACAGCATTGGTTTCCTCAGCAAGTTCCTTCTGATAGTTGCGGGCATTGAAGTACCATTTTCCGCCGTCACCGTGTTTTAGACACCACTCACACAAGATTCACACCAATTGAATACTTACTTTAACCTCTATAAGAATCATATCGCTTATAGCAGACGAAATTAGAAAATAGCGCTGCCGCATATTGCGGCCCATTTTCGTCGGTTAGAAGCTAGTACGTCATACACCTTCTGACTAATTAAGGTAAAAAAAAAGTAGGAGGGGTAGAAGTTGATTTCTACCGTTGCCCGAAACTTACCCCATCTTGGACATTGCGTTCAGGACTGGTGTTCTGTTCCTGCTTCATCGAGGCAGCATCTTGCAGATCTCGAAAGACCCACGAAGACGTCTTACATCCTCTCCACGGGCGTTTAACGTCCCGTCCAACTGGCGGCGACGGTGAAGTGTTTCAGAAACTTGGCTCTCGTTTCAGAGTTTCTCCACAGCTGATGATTCCGCTTCAGAGTATTTAAGGACCTACAGGACTGGTTAGATGAACATCTAAGGAGTGTCCAACTTTGTCCAAGATCCGTGCAGTTGTTTTCTACCCCAATTATCAATTATCTCATAGTGAGAGCCATTACAGCCTTCTGTGCATGCATACGATTCTCAGCCTGGTCGAAAGCAATAGACTGTGGACCATCGAGAACAGAGTTAGAAACTTCAAAGCCTCTATCTGCAGGAAGACAGTGCATATACAATGACTTAGGTCCTGCAATCTTCATCTTCTCGTCATCGCAAATCCAGTGCTTGTTCTTATCGAAGACAACTTGTGCTTTGTCAAGTTCAGCTTTATCATTGAATGGAGGCATGAACTCTTTGCACGTCCAAGCCTTCGGATATACTACATGAGCACCCTCGAAAGCCTCGTCCATATCATTGATAATTTCAAAGGACGAATTATTTTCTTCTGACATGACCTTGCATTTCTTAATAATCTCGTCATCAAGTTCCATTCCCTTAGGATGAGCAAGTACAGTTTCGCAACCCATCTTGGTAGCTGCAATGATCGCGCTTTGTGGAACTGCAAGAGGTTTGTGAACTGAGGGACTATATGCCCAACTCATCACGAATTTGACATCTTTGAATGTGCCAAATTTCTCTTTCACTGTCATAACATCTGCTAACCCTTGACAGGGATGATAGATATCGTCTTCCATGTTGATAACAGGAATGTGGCTCCAGTGTGCAAAGTTACGAATTACTTCATTTGCACGACCATATAACCAGCCAACGGGATCTCCATAGCAGCGAATCGCAATAGCGTGTCCCATTCGAGCGAGAACACGGGCTACATCTGACACACGTTCTGTTGAATAGGCTTGTTCATCTCCTTCAAGTGCTGGTGCATATATTTTGCTGGGGTCAAGGAAGTGTGCGTGACCACCAAGCTGAGTCATACCAGCTTCGAAAGAGTTGCGAGTGCGTAGGCTCTGATTATAGAAGATCATGAACAGCGTCTTCGCATCGAGAAGCTTGTGAGGTTCACCCATAGCGAACTTTCGCTTCAGGTCTAGTGCAACCTCGAGGAGGGTCTCGATTTCCTCCTTTGAATAATCTAGCAAGGTTATGAAATCCTTGCCTCGAAAGGTTTCTGTTTTAACCATAGTCGGTCACAACCTCTTTCCTGAGTATGCATATTAAAGAAAAAGGTTGTCACCTAGACATAACCCTTGTAGTACTCACTCTAGAATCAATAAAATGTAGTTAACTCGACTTGTCCTGAAATCAGGATAATGGAAAATATGAATAAACAAAATGAATAGCTTTAATTCAAACTACACCCCAATAGTAGATATCATGCAGTATACTATGCCTGCCCCTACACCACTAGGTTTCGGTATAATGCCATATGGATTTGTAATAATCGTTATCTATGCACTCGTTCGTCTAACAACGAACGTTGAAGAGCGATTTGAGAAATGTAAGAAGACAATGGTAATTGGTATACTTGTAATGGTCATTATTGTGATAATTGATAATGTGAGCGTCTATTTCCTATATTACCCCAACACCATGAATTCACTCACTGGCTTTGCAGTCAGTGTTACTTTGGGTTTCATATTCATCCTTATCATGTTGATCGATATTGGAGTTCAGTGGTTCCTTTTGAAAAGATGATTATGGACTCAATCATTTGTTGGTTCATACTTTTGCGCGTTCACAAGTGCATCTGCAGCTTCTTTCTCTTTCCCTTGAAGTGCATAGACTTGAGCAAGCATCTGCCAAACCACTGCAACCTTTGGTCTGAGTTTCATAGATTTTTCAAACATGATTTGAGCAATATCCAGATTCCCTTTTTGAAGGTGAATGAATCCAAGTGGGAGTAGATTAGATACATTATTGGGATCTAACTCCACAGCTTTTGTTAGAGCCTCCTCCGCTTCTTCAGTTTTTCCAGCATCACCAAGCGCAGCACCAAGGACTCCCCATGCAATTGCATTATTTTCTTCTAACCGAATTGCTTCCCGAGCTGCTTTCTCTCCATCTTCAAATTTCTGTAAGTTGACATTAATCAGACCAATGTGTGCCCAGACATCTGCGTCATTGGGATTGAACTTGAGAGATTTTTTGAACGATTTGAGTGCCTTCTTTAGATCTCCTTGAGCAAGCAATGATAACGCTTCTCGCTTCTTTTCTTCTGCATCTGCCATCTCTTGAGTGAAGAATACATCTCCACTCTGTGCTTTCTCTGCATCTTTAAGCATCTTCTGAAGTGTAGGCTCTCCAGGATTTGCCTTGATACCACGCTTCAGGGTTGAAATCGCTGCATCCATATTTCCTTGGATTGCACGAATACCTGAAAGGACCTGGTAGGCAGCAACACTCTTTGAATCCAAGCTAATGGCAGTTTTGCAGGCCTTCTCTGCCTCTCTGAGATTTTTTAGTTGTGCTAGGGAGCCTCCCAGAATGGTCCATGATTCTGCATGCTTGGGTCTCAAGCGAACTGCTCTCTTCATGGTATTTCGTGCTTTGCTGAAATCCTGATTCTGATAGTGCACAACTCCGACACTGAAGGCAAATTCCCCTTCATCCATTCCTTCTGGACATTTCTTCAAATGATCCTCGAGCATCTTCACAGTCTGATTGATTACGTCAATCATTGGTTGATTGTCTTTACTCAAAGTACGAGCTTTTGCAAGCGCATCCTCTGCCTCATCGTAATCGCCAAATTGGTAGGAATCAACAGCAAAAGAAAACCATGCTTCAGTGAACTCGGGGTTAACCTTGGTGGCCTGTCTTCTGGTTTCAAGTCCTTCTTCAAATCGGTGCTGCAAGGTTAGGGTTTCTGCAAGACCAATCATTAGACGTTCCTTCTCAATCGTCACAGATTCCAATGCTTCTCTATAGATTTCTTCAGCCCTCTCGTAATTCTCTTTTTTCTTGTAGATACTTGCTAGGAGAAACCATGGTTTGTACCAACTTGATTCCTGTGCGGTTACTGCCTGATAGATCTGTTCTGCTGTTTCTATCTCTCCTTCTTCTTCCATCAAAATACCGTACTCAACCATAGTGTGGGAATTACCAATACCGAATACTGATTCTTCCTTTCGTGTGAATTTCTTAGCACTTTGATATGCTTTCTTTCCATCCTCTTTGCGACCTGCTCCCAATAACGAATGAGTATACTCAAGCCAGACTTGTCCATTCTTTGCAACATCTTTGATTATTTCTTCGTATGCTTCTATTGCTTTGTCATAATCTCCAGCCAGCAAATCGACTGCAGCAATGTTGCGTTTCTCTTTGAGTTCTCCGGGAAGTTCTTGGTCCTTTTTGAAAAAAGCCAATCCTCTCACACTTACTATAGAATGTGCAGAGGACCACATGAGGCTTTCTATCGTTCATTGTTAGTTGTACAATCTTTGGACACCAGAGTAATGTACGTCCATAAACGATAATGGATTGGACTCCGTGAGGTCATTCTAGGTGCCTGGTCAACCTCATATTACTATGTTCGTCTTTTGATATTTAAAGACCAATACAGTCACCTATGATTATTGGACACGTGTGTTTGATCGTTGATTCGAACTCACTTCATATGGGTCTTCTCAAACTCTTCCCAACTCATTGTTTTTACACCCCATACTTGAGCGTTATCTAAGCGCCCTTGACCGGGTCTCTCTGCAACAATGAGTAAATCAGTGGATTTGTTGAAGGATTTGAACTCGTGTCCTTTAGACTCGATATATTCCTTCAGAGTTTTCTTTGTATAATCTTTAACTTTGCCTGTAACATATACCTTCATCATAACTACCCACAATTGAGTAACATCGGTTTTATATAAACGTGTATTGAAATCATTCTTGCGATTGAAATGACTGAAAATGAGATTAGAGAGATAATTGAGAGAGAAACACATGCTTGGGACACTCAAGATGTCAAACTTCTGTTGACTGTCTTTCATTCTGACATGGTATGGCCATGGCCTAAGAATCCTCAGGCTCATGATCCTATGGATTGGGTTCTAGACTGGGGACGCTATGATTATGAACGATGGGCGAAGGGTTGGCAAGACCTGTTTGATACTCACAAACTTGTTCGTAATGACCGGGTCATCAGGAAGATTGAGGTTTCTACAGAGGGTGACGGTGCATTTGCGGTGGTCGACATAGATACTCTCTGGCGTAATGAGGATGGTCGCGATAATCATTGGAAAGGTCGTACCTGTAAAGTGTATACTCTTGTGGATAAAGAATGGAAGATGATGATGCAAACAGGTGTTCTCGACTATAATGATGTCATGATTTGAATTATGACTACAATTTCACTTCTCCTAACTCTTAAGAGGTACCGTGCACAATCATCCGGAACACGATAATAGGAAGAAGGAGAGAATATGAAAAGAAAGGTTGTGAACCTTGTTCTTTCATTCATCGGACCTATTGCATTGATTGTTCTCTTGTCAATGCCTATTGGACCTTTGACTGGAGGATTAGGTATCATTCAACCAGTTGGTGGAATCTTTGACAATGGTGTTCCAGAACCTGGGTCGCAAACAATTGCACTCCAAGGTCTAGATGCTGAAGTTGAAGTTATTATCGACCATCTGGGAATCCCTCATATCTATGCTGAATCTGCCAGTGATGCCTACATGGCATTAGGATACATGCATGCCAAAGATAGGCTGTTTCAAATCATTATGCAGAGTTATTCTGCATCAGGTCGAATCAGTGAGATAGTAGGAAGTTATGCAGCCAGTGCGGATAGGTTCTATCGAACGATTGGTCTGAAACGCTCAGCACAAATCACACTTGATTGGTATGAAGCAAATGCCGCAACAAATCCTGAAGTAAATGAAGCCCTAGTTGCCATTAATGCAGAAGTTGCTGGTATCAATGCATTCATACAAACGCTCACTAGTGCGAACATGCCTATTGAGTTCAAGATACTTGGATACACACCTGAACCTTGGACCCAGATTGACACTTTTGTCAGCGCGAAGATGCTTACTTGGGGCTTATCAGGTGGAATCTATGACTTACAACGACAATGGATTAGAACAACTCTTGATAATGACACACTGTACAATGATCTGTTTCCTGATTTGATGCCCTACACAATTCCGATTGTTCAAGAACAGGCTAACATCAGTTATGCAGAATATTCGCTTGCTCCCGGAATGGCACCAGCTACTGATGACCCTGGCCAATTCACTAGTATGGCCTTAGCAGGTGAGGAAATAATTCCTGAAGAAAAGTTGAAAGCACTGCTCAGTATAATGAATGAAATTGTCAATCCCTTGGGTGACAGCGAATTTGTTGGTAGCAACAATTGGGCGATCAATGGTTCTAAATCATCAACAGGTATGCCCATTGTGGCTGGAGACCCTCACCTTAGTTTTTCAGCACCACCAGTCTGGTACGAAGCGCACCTTGTTGTACCTGGTGTCCTTGATGTCACTGGTACTACATTCCCCGGATTACCTGCGGTTCTCATTGGTCACAATGATCATCTTGCCTACAGCTTCACTAATGTCGGTGCAGATGTTAATGATATCTTCGTGGAACAGCTCAATCCAACTAACCCTGATCAATACATGTACAATGGTGAGTACCGTAACTTCACCATTCATGATGAAACCATCCATACAATGGAAGGTACTGATATTCCATTCACTGTGAAAGAATCAGTACATGGACCTTGTATTGACTCTGTGTGGAATACATACGGCTTAGGTTCTGAAACAAATCCAAACCTGGCAATGAACTGGACCGGGTCCGCAGTAACTCACGAGATAATTGCTGCCATACAGTTCATGCAAGCTGATAATCTTGACGAGTTCATTGATGCAATGTATTGGTGGGATAGTCCACCTCAGAATTGCGTCTTTGGCGATGACTCAGGCAATATAGCTATGCTAGTAGTTGGACGATTTCCTGTTAGGGCGGGCTATACGGGTGAATACCCGATAACAGCTCTCGACGATTCTGTAGGGATGGTAAGTAACATTCCGTATGCGTACAACCCTCGAGAAATTAATCCTGCCCGTGGTTTTGTCCAATCAGCCAACCAAAGAACGATTGATCCAAGTCAGTACGGCTATGATATTCTTGGACCACAAGCAAACGGTTACAGAGCTAGACGTATCTATCACCTACTTGACAGTAATGATGGAATCACAGTTGACGATATGAAAAGATTCCAAGCTGATGTTGTTGAGGTTCGAGCAGAGGTTATTGTTCCTTACGTGATTTCTGCATGGGATTCAGTAGGTGATGGGAACACAACTGTAGCTGACGCAGTTGACCTACTACGAGTCTGGGGTTTTGATATGGAAATTGATTTGGTCGAACCCACGATTTGGCTGTATCTTCTTGATGCAATTCACTATGAGACCTTTGACGAAATCAGGTCTATATCCACGTCAGTGTCTCTTTCGAGGACTCCAATCCTTGAGGAACTTATTGTGACTGACAATGCCTACTACTTTGATGATCATACAACAGTACCTGTAGAAACCCGTGACGAGATCCTAGTAGAAGCATTGTTCACTGCTCTAGATGTGTTAGCTAGCAAATGGGCAGATGAACCCAACTGGGAATACGGGAACCGACATAATGTCTATATCGATCATCTTGCCAGTCTCACCTACATTGGCGGTGGTCCTCACCGAGGTCAAAACACCATCAATGTCGCTCCAGGATGGATAGTAGGACACGGTCCATCAACCAGGTTGATTGCTGATATGAGTGCAATCGACATATCTTACATGGCTTATCCTGGTGGGCAGAGTGGAAACATGTTCAATCCACATTGGGATGACATCTTTGATATCTGGTATGCGTTTGACGAGGTCACTGAGCAATATGGATATCACTTGATGTATTTCTATTCCACAGCAGATGCGTTTAGAACTGCAGACACTGCGAGTACGTTGATAGAGAGGACTATCACTTTCATTCCGTAGGAGGTTATGAAATGGGAAAAATAGATGATACCATGCCTGATATTGGGTTTCTACCTGCTCTAGTGCTTACCATCGTTTTTGGTATTATATTCCAATTTACTGGAGACTGGAAAATGATGTTATTTGCTGGAGCTTTTGGAGCCCTCTTTGTCAGGAAAATCAGAAAAGCTTTCTTTGTGGGATTTCTAGGTGTAGGACTTGCTTGGAGTCTTCTCTTTGTCTACCTGCTCATGACTGCTCAAGCCATAGTTGTTGCCAACTTCTTCATCTCCCTACTGGGTCTTGATGGACTTGGTGCATTAGTCATTGCGATTAGTGTCCTGATTGGAGCTCTGTTAGGTGGATTTGGTGGTATGCTCGGAAGAGCTCTCATTGAGCTTGTTGATGAGTTCCTTCCATCAGAATCTGGAGGAGAACAAGCGCCTGCTCCAGAACCTGAACCTACAGAAGAAGAAACCACTTCAGATGCATAGACGTTGAAATGCTGTGGTACCTAGTGCCACAGCACCCTAATTTTTTCTACGGAATTTGAATGTAAGAGCTAGAAGAAACGCTAGACTTACTAAACCAAAGACTATCAATGCAAAGGAAAAGTCATTTTGTGTTGTGTGATAGATGATTCCATCAACCTGCTTAATGAAAATTGAATCATTGAAGTAGATAACATACCACAACCCATCACTGGGTGTTTCAACACTCCAAGTGAGTTCATAAACAGTCTTCATCTCAAACAGTGGTGATATTGAAAGGCCGTTAATCCAGAGATCGTAATTTGATTCATCAAGGATCAGAAAATCAATTCCAGTGAGTAGCCAATTATCATATTTTGTCTGATCGCCAACAAAGATGTCCCCATTATTTGTCAAGATGAACTCTCCAGAGAGAGTAGCTCCAGCAGCACATTGTAATGGAAATGCTTTCCATGATAAGGCATCAAGGATAATTTCATGTGAGCTATTTGATTTGAATTCCCCTTGGAAATTATTATCACGTCCACTAACACTTCCTATCAGTAATATCGGGACTAGTATGACCATCAAACACAATAGATGAGTTGCCTTTCTTCTCATCAGTCTACTCATTCCATTAACAAGCTGCTCTACACTGTTCAGCCTTATGTTTCTCTTGGTCTATTACTTATTTGAATGAAACAATTCGTAATAGGTCCATAGAGTTTCTATTGGAAGAACAATCTTATACAAGTCCAAACAAAAACATTTAACTATGGTTAACAATCAAAGCGCATTCGCCCGAGGGAAGGTCTTTTATCATTCCTGCTTCGGGGTCTAGTTAGAAGTTCAAGTACACAGGGTGAATGGAATGCATAGAGAAATCACTAAGGGTGTCTACTACGTTGGTGTTGACGACCACCACACTGAGCTATTCGAAAATCTTTGGTCATTGCCTTTTGGAGTATCATATAACAGCTATCTGATTGTGGATGAGAAGATTGCAGTTGTGGAAGGTGTGAAGGGTCCTTGGACTGAGGAGTGGCTGAACAACATTCGTGAGATTGTCGACCCCTCTAAAATTGATTACATAATTATTAATCACATGGAACCTGATCATACAAGTTCACTTCCTGATTTTGCCAAGATTGCACCCAATGCTACAATGGTATACACACCTAAGGCTGCACCTATGCAGAAATCATTCTATGATGTACCTTTGAAAGAAATGATGGTCGAAGACCTTGAAGAACTCAAACTTGGTTCCAAGACTTTAAAATTCGTTCACGCTCCTTTTCTACATTGGCCGGAAACAATGATGACCTATATTGTAGAAGATGAAATCCTCCTGTCATGTGATGCCTTTGGCTCATTTGGAGCTCTGAATGGAAAACACTTCGATGATGAAGTTGATCTGCGTCTGATTGAGAAAGAAAGCAGGCGTTATGTTTCTGCCATCATAACCTCGTACTTCAAATTCGTACAACGTGCACTCGCTAAAGTAACTGAACTCGGAATTGGTATCAAGGTAATTGCTCCGAGTCATGGACCAATCTATCGAAAGGATCCCATGTGGATTGTGGGGAAATACGATGAGTGGACCAAGCCCGAGCTCGAGAAGCACGTTGCTATAGTGTATGGCACAATGTACGGATACTCCCACCGCATAGCAATCAAGCTCAAGAAAGAACTACTCGACCTTGGTGTGGAAGTAAAGCTTCACAATGTGTCCTATAGTGATATGAGCCACATAATTACAGACTCAGTTCGTGCTAGTGTTCTTGTTGTTGGAACTCCAACCTATGACGCCTATCCATATCCGAAGGTTTGGGGATTTGTCAATGAGGTGCAGGGTAAACGATTCCCAGTGAAAACCATTGCACTCTTTGGAACCTTTGGCTGGGGTGGTGGTGGAGTCAAGCGACTCGAGAAGATGTTCACTGATATGAAGAAAGAGATTCTCCAACCTATTGTTCGAGTCAAAGCTCGCGCTAGTGACGAAGAGAACCAACAGCTTAAGGAACTAGCAAAGACTATTGCAGACCGAATCAAGTAAGAACGTTCTATCCGTTCTTCTTATTCAATTGGTTCCAAATGAGAATCGCTACAAACGTTCCAATGCATACCAGAATGTAAATGGTCATCATTGGCACTCCACCAAGTCTGGCTGTAGATGTTGCCACTCTACTGATCAATTGCCCACCTAGTATGTAGCTGACTGGAATTATCAGGAACACGTATGGTGCAATATTTCTGGCTTTCAACCCTATCAGAATTAGCATACAGCCTATGATGTAATTAGAACTCCCAAAGGTACCAAGCAGAAGTAATTGATCATCTCGAGCAACTGCCAAGTCAAGACCCATCATAAATTCTGCAGCATACTCGAGCAAGAACGTGTGGATAAATCCACGAATGAGGTCTAAACAACCTAGACATGTGAGTATGATCCACGCAAATTTAGGACAATCCAAATTCATGGTCGACTTCATAGTATATCATTCTCCTAGCTTCGATGACTCTTACTTTAATTTTTCGACAAGTTAGTTTAGCCTAAGACTACGCTTATTAGCAAGAATACCTTGGTTTCAATATTCTCGCGTTAGAGAACAGAATATGGAGAAATATACTCCATTGAGAGAGTTGATTGAAAATGAAACTAAAGGGAACTGAAACCGAGAAGAATCTCCTGACTGCTTTCGCTGGAGAATCTCAAGCAAGAAATCGATATATCCGCTATGCAAAAGCCGCAAAGAAAGAAGGCTATCAATACATTGCAGGCGTGTTTGAGGACACCGCAAGAGAAGAGGTTCAGCATGCAGCACGATTCTTCAAATTTATGGATGAAGGTGATTGCACTCCTGAAATACAGGTCGAATGGACTTTTCCAACTGGCCATATTGGGAACACAGAGGAGAACCTGCGCTCTGCCGCAGCTGGTGAGAAATTCGAGTTTTCTGATATGTACCCCAAATATGCTGACATCGCAGAGAAGGAAGGGTTCAGTAATATTGCCCATGTGTGGAGAATGATTGCGAAAGCTGAAACCTGGCATCATGAGCGATACTTTGCTCTCGCAGAGCAGATTGCTGATGGGACTATCCTCAAAAAGAAAGAGAAGGTCCAGTGGAGATGCGCAAATTGTGGATACATCCACGATGGCGAACATCCTCCTGAGAAATGCCCAGCATGTGATCATCCTAAGGGATACTTCTTCCCACACGTGTTTATGTAGAACCTAAATCTTACATTTAATAGTAAATGAACTTCAACTGTAAGATAATTCTATGTTCTGCCCTTCTCCTGCCAGTGTCGCCACTATCTAGCATTTTCAAGAAAATGCTAAACTTAGCAGGAGCTTTGTCAACGTTCATCGGGATAGGATCCCTCCTGAAGACCTGGCTTCCTTCTCCTGTACTGATGCTGGTACATCAAGTCCAACGACAGAGAGCGTTTCCACAGTTCTTGCCACGGCGGGGTCCTTATCACTCTCACCAGCTTCATCACTGAAACAAGTAAGGTCTGGTTGGACAAAGTGAACAGCCGCGGACTCCCCAGAACCTGATGTTGATTCCTTCTTGGAGAGTAAGGACTTCCCTTTGGAAGAAAACTTCTTCTTTCGGGCTTTCAGTGGCGCACGTCGATTAGTTGTTCCTCGAACAACTGACCTAGTCCACATACCTAGTCCTATCATAATATTCTATATTGATGTGAGTATAAGAACTCATACATTTTTTATTATGAAGGAGTGTATCAAAGCGATGAGAGAACATCTCCTGTGAAGCCGAGACCAAGCAATCCACTCAGTCCAGTTCCAAAGATAGTCAATGAGATACCAGAAACTACTTGGTTGCGAGCCCATAAGAAGACCTCTGAGTGCAAAGTGCATCACCTGCGCATTCTTCCTTACGTTAAGTTTTATTCAGAACAGTAGTGAAATTTGGAACACACTTAACCAATTCTTCTTTGAAATGCTCGTAGCCAAATATCAATCATCAAGGCTTGATACGGTTTGTCTTCAACATTTACTCGAGTCCCAATCAGAAGGTAAACCTCTCCAAGCATCTTAATTGGTAATCGCTTACTTATTCTAAGTGTAACATTTTCACCGGGGACTGAGATAGCAAATCCGTGTTCATAGAAAACTCTAGCATAGTCTGAGTAGTTGTAATCAAGATCATCCCTTGGTGCAGGATAGGTTTCAATATTTGCGTCATCGAATTTTACACCGATAGTGAGTGATTCAAAGATATAATTTGGTAGGAAATTTTTGCGTTCAATGAAACCAGAGAAGTCACCACCTTTGCCTGTGATTTTTATTGTTGGGGTACTATCAAGAGAGAGCTCGAATGTACTGGGTTGAACTGTCCATCTTTTGACAGCTTTTGGGTTATTGGTGTCATTTAATTTCTTATCCCAAGCACACAGTGGAATCGTGGACATTGCTAGCATCTTATCATTATCCCATGATTTTCGTTCCATCATTTTCCAGAGGCGGTCGTTAATAACAAAGAGTGAAAGAGAAATGGGAAGAACTGAGTGTATGAATTTCTTCAGAAATTTGTCAATATCATCAAGAGCAACTATCTGGTCTAAAAGGAGATCAAGTTGTTCTTCTGTCAGAAGGATTGACTGGTTCTTGTCTAGTGCGGTTGCTTGATCACTGGTCAATCCAAGATCTATTTCGAACTGGTCAAATAATTCTCGATACGCCTTGGCTGGCTTTGCAATTTTCATAACAATATCGTGTCACTTACGAGCTTTGAAAATAGTTTCGTTCAAGGAATATGAATACTGAGTGTGTGCTAAAGATGCTTGGAAGAGTATCTGATCTTACCATCCACCATCTTGAACATCAAATGATCTCAGAATGAAATACATTATAGCCGCAGTAAACACGCAGATTGATAAGAAACCTAATAGGAATGCCGGTGCGGAAAGCTCGTTCCAAAACACCATGGGTCCATATATATCAGAAAATGCAGTTACTCCAGTAATATCTCCAAGGAAGACAAGGAAGAACGGCATGAATATGAAGAGAGCAACTGCTCCGAGCAGATAGAGAATCCTCTTTGGCCAATTGGTTGAAATGCCCGGTTCATCTGTTTCAGTAGCTTTCGGTAGCTCAGCACTAATTTCTCTCTCAACCTGTTCATCCAACTGAGTTTCATCTCCTTGATATGACTTCATTGACTTCTTGATAAGCCTGTAATCATGGAATCTGTCCGTTCTATGTTTCCACCACTGTTTAAACCCTTGCCAACTGACATCATTTGTACGGTCAAGTAGGCTATCCATAATTATGAAAGTGATTCCTGTGAAGAAGATTCCACCAAGAATAGCTGGGAACACTGCATAGAATCTAATCACATTATGAGCAGCTAACCCTACCCTCATAGAAACAAGTCCTGATACAAGACCAGTACGATTAGCAACAAGACTATTTCGTGTATGGAGATAGTAAGATCCTGCCATCATGATGAAAATAAAGAATGAAATTGCATCAATGAAAAACCAGACCCACCACAAATGGCTTTCTAATGCTAAACGTACAAGTGGATTATACTCAAAACCAGAACCAAGAGAGTTGAATAATAGAACAGTGTAGGTTGCATCAATAATTCCTACAGGTGTGAGTAAGAGAACAAGAGTTCTGACCCATTTTTCTTCCCACCATAGTGTAAACATCTGGTATGTTGTCATAGTTGAGAATCGAGTTAGTTTCTCTGAGGTCATCAAGTTCTCAAGCTCCTGCAAAAATATCCTTAATATTTGTGCTATAAGGATTTGCAACTAAGCGAATATGTAGAAAATAATCTGAACTGAACTTGAAAGAGAATTAGCGAAAAATAAGAAGAGAGACCGAGGCAAAAAACCTCGGTCTGTTTTATTCTATTGGTACTTCTTGTCAATTACTTCAAGCTGTCTTGTAGTAGTGATAGAAGTAAGGATCATGCATTGGGTTGAATACATATCCGTTCATGTATGCACTTTCTACGTGGAAGCTAGTAGCCTGGTAACCCCAGAGGAATGCACAGTGATCGACGATTGATTCTTGAATATCAGCGTAGAATGCAATTCGGTCTGCCTCATTGGTTTCTACAGCTGCGTCATCAATCCAGCCATCGACTTCTGCGTGGTCCCAAACAACACCGCCTTCACCAAATGAACCAGTTAAACCAACCCTTGATGGGAAGGTACCAGTGGACTTGACGAATGGTGCTGCGTAGTTATCAGGATCTGCGTAGTCAGGTGCCCAACCGAGCCAGAAGACCGGTAGTTGCTTGTTCCTGACCTGGTACAGATAGCTTGCCCACTCAAGAGGTATTACATGAATGGTCATTGTTGAGGTTGGGTTAGTTGACAAAGGATCAGCAATGATGTTTTCGATTGCCTGCTTAA
>JAUWOU010000171.1 GCA_030612005.1 Candidatus Thorarchaeota archaeon
TGAAGAAAGTAATTTTGTGATGTATCCTGATTCCCTACCAAGATCTGATTGTTGGGAGTTTATGCAGTGTGGTAGAGAACCAGGGGGCGCCAAAGTTGGCGATTTGGGAGTTTGTCCTGCAGCCACTGATTCAAGTTTGAAAGGCTTTAACAAGGGACATAACGGAGGTAGAATCTGCTGGGCAATTGCTGGAACGCTTTGCGGTGGAGAGATTCAAGGTCAGTTCGCCACTAAATTTGCTAACTGTGTGACTTGTGCTTTCTATAACAAGGTTCTCAATGAAGAAACAAATTTCATAATGCATCCTAGTGATAACTGAAGAAGGAATGTGAAAACAATGAGTAAAATCAAAAAACTGACTGAAATCCTGAAAAGACTTGAGGCAGATAGTGAGGTCGATAGTAGCGCGTTGGTGAGTGAAAGAGGTCAGTTAATGGTAGCTGCTATGCATAAGGACGTTGACGAAAAGGCTGTTTCAGCCATGGCAGCCGCACTTGTATCAATTGGACAACGTGTTGGGTTGGTGCTTGAATCAGGAAATCCAAGAACCATCGTGCTTGAAGGTAGTAGCAAGACGGTTATTGTTCGTAAACTATCTAAAGCCTCTTTGATTGCCACAGCTCCAAAGGATGTCAGAATTGGAATCGTGGACTTCGAAATGGATAAAGCTGTGACTGACATTGAAAACGTTCTGTAAGAATATGAACTTCGGATATCTTAACTTTTGATTAGTGCAAGAAGGGGGAAATCCCCCCTTCCTGTTTGTTAGCAACTCGTTGTTATGTAGACGAAATTGCCAAAGCTTCCTGGTGTTGGGTCACTACACACATCTCCGAATCCGAATGCATGATCATTAATCGGATCATCCAATTGTGGATAATATGGGTTAGGCGATTTGGATCCATAGAATACGGCAGCTAGATGGTCACTAGGTTCGGTTTCCAAGGTAGCTCTAAACCAAGCATTCACAATGGTCATTGTGTAACCAATTCCAAATCCAGTCATATACTGAGCAAACTTGGTCCCTCTTGTTGCGGAATTTTTACTTCCTGTTGCAAAAGAGAGCACTTGATGAACTCCTTGCAAAGATGGACCCCATCGTTCAAACACAGTGTCACCATCCGGATTTTCCCAAGCTAGAGGACTACAGGCATCAAATACGATAGAGTCGAGGTCACCATCGCCCAATCGCATATGAAGATAATGCAGTGATTTGTCGTCATGATTAGAAGTGAAAGCAACTCCATTGGAACCACCATGGTCCTGATAGTAAACAAAGTCTACAGCATCAATCCATTCAGTGTCAGTTCCGCTGAAGCTTGCATCCTTAAAGTCCTCTTCCCACGCGCTGTACTCTCCCCAATTGAACTCTTGGCTGTAACCCCCGATTAGACTCATCCAGTTGTAGAATCCTTCTATGTTTGTTTCAGTGTTCCAAAGTGGTTTATGATGGGACATGCCGACCCATTCGATCCCGATCTCTTTTACACCATCATCATAAGCGCCTGTTGGAGCACTAGGTGTCAACTTTTGAGTACCAGGTATTCCACTACCGGCTGATGATATTGGGATGAACAAGAATGCTGAGAACATCATCAATAGGAAAAATAGAATGGGTAGAACTCTCCTTCTTCTCAGAACAAAAATTGAAGCTAGAAGAATAGTTACAGCACTAATGGCGGCTATAGTGATTGTTGGATTCGGGTTAAAATCAACTGGTTCGATTGTAACGGCAACACAATCACTGGTTCCTCTGTCCTCGGCATCTCTAACTCTTACGGAGATTGCATGTGGAACGTGTATATCTTTCTTCAAAACTTCTGAAAGTGTCATTATACTGAATGACTTAGAGGTGCTCAAAACTCCATCAAAATCGGAGCCCCACTGATATGTATAAGGTGGAGTTCCAAATTGTACTGTACAATCAAATGTGATTGATGTACCAGGCATGGCTGATATCCCGGCTGAAGGAGTCACAATTGTTACCACTGGTTTGAATTGCGTAGCATCAATCATCACAATAGTGTGGATTTCAATTCCCTCTTCATCTGGTGGCTCTAGAGTTTCAATCTCCCATACGGGGTAGAGAAGATTGTTGTTATCGTCATCATCATCTGTAGTATAGACTAATCGATGCTTCAATACATCATCCGGAGAAATCCCATGTACTTCTAGAATTGATTCATATTCGATCATTGTTGAGGTTGCATAAGGTTCAGATTTGGGTTCTCTCCATTTCCAGTCAAACCCGACTTTTGCCCCGCCCTCACCAATCATTACTGTGATTTGTGCGGCTTCTCCAGTGATAGGAATATCATCGATAGCAAATTCGTAATTAATATTATACTGAAGAATTTTTGAGGTGATCCTATCAGCGTCTAGGTTGTAGGTAGTAGCATTTGTTGAACCAATACTTGCAAATGATGCCGCGGTTGGAAGTATTCCTTTTTCTGTTAACCAAGCATCTGCATCTCTTTTACAGGCGTCAGGTGTAGGTATCTCAATACCTAAAGAAATATTCCAAAGCTTAGAATAGTCAGCGTACCACATTGAACCATCTTTTGTATTAATTTCAAAGGACCTGTTACCCAAATTCACAAAGTAAATTCCTTCACTCTCTTCAGCCAAAGTATCTCGAATATCGAAGAGAGAATACGCCAGAGATTGGGCATAAGACGCATTCACTTCAGGAGTTATCAGTTCGTAAATTGGCATCTCAGTTTGAGAGAGTACATATTCTGGTCTTTCAAAACTGATAGTTACATTTTTTTCTGGAGTATCCGTGGTAATCCCGGACAGCAGAAAGATGAGTAATAATAGAAACACAACATTCCGATTCATGTTATCAAACACCCCTCTAGGTTTTGATGACGCTTCCTTATTGAAAGGAATACGAGATATTGACATTCACACTAAAAAATCACTCGAATTTCGAATTATGTCAAATTTCGACCAGTATGCCCTCCAAAGGATAATTCAACCACGTCTTGATTTGATTTTCTCAAAAATACGGAAGTAGTATGCTAACACCACTGCAAGAATAACCAATAACGACGCAAATAATCACCAACATGAAATTCTAGATTTGTTACATAAGATTATTGATGGTAAACGAAAGATAGTAATGTATGATTGTTCATGAAAATGAATTATGAGTGCAGACAGACCTTACTTGGATGATGGTACGCAAATTGAAGCTCGTGTTACTGATCTTCTTTCAAGACTAACTCTCAAAGAAAAGTTCAGATTACTCGCAAGTCATGGTAGACATAGAATCTACGTGACTGCTCCAATAAAACGTCTAGGTATTCCTTCATTCAAAACTACTGATGGTCCTCTTGGTGTCGCAATGCATTCTAGTGGCTTCAAAAAGAACACAAGATTCCCGGCGACGGTTTCACTTGCTGCTTCATGGAATAGAGAACTCACTCATCAAGTGGGTGTAGCTATGGGGAAAGAGGTTCGGGCAGTAGGAAGACATGTCCTTCTAGCACCCGGAATCAATATTGCACGAACGCCACTAAATGGACGTACTTTTGAGTACTTTAGTGAAGATCCGTACCTCACGAAAGAACTAGCCATTCCTCTAGTTAAAGGAGTTCAAGAACAGAGGATTGCGGCATGTCTGAAGCATTATGCAGCAAACAATCAAGAAACTGATCGACGAAGCTCTGACTCAATAGTTGATGAGAGAACCCTTCACGAGATATATCTTCGCGCCTTCAGAGCAGTTGTTTTGGAAGCAGACCCATGGTCTGTAATGTCATGCTACAATAAGGTGAATGGAGTATATGGTAGTGAAAACAAATACCTTCTCAGAGAAACCCTGATGGATAAATGGGGATTCAACGGACTGGTGATGACAGATTGGTTTGCGTCGAGACCCATTGAAACAACCGAGGGGTGTATCAATGCAGGGCTTGGGCTTGAAATGCCATGGGCTATGAGATACAAAACCAAAGCACTAGAGCAAGCATTCAATGAAGGACATTTTACTGAAGAAACACTAGATGACCTTGTTCGACGAAATCTTAGAGTTATGATGCTAACAGGTCTCTTTGATAGACCAGAAAAATTACCGGAAGGTTCTCGAAACACAACAGAACATCAAGTTCTGGCGCGTCGAGCTGCTGAGGAAGGAATGGTTCTGCTAAAGAATGACAGAAACCTTCTACCACTTGATATTGAGAACCTCAAGAGAATTAGTGTTCATGGAAAACACATGCGTCTGAAATTTGGCAGATTATTGAAAGGTGGTTCTTCGGCAGTAAAACCACCTCATGAGATCACTCCACTTGAGGGTTTGGAAAAGAAGGTTCGCGGCAAGGTCAAATTATTTCCCGGTGATACATTTGCTGATGTTGCTATTGTCTTCGTTGGGTTGGATCACAGCAAGGGAGGAGATTCAGAATCTTCAGATAGAAATTCGATTCATTTGGATGAGGAACAGGTGAGTCTAATCAAGAAAGTAGCAGAGGATCATCTCAGGACTGTTGTTTGTGTTATTGCTGGAAGTCCAATTGCTATGGATGAATGGATTGAAGATGTCGAAGCAGTGTTGATGTGTTGGTATGGAGGTATGGAGGCGGGTCACGCAATTGCGAATGTGCTCTTTGGTGATGTGAATCCTTCTGGTAAATTACCATTGACATTTCCAAAGAATCTATCAGATTCTCCAGCTCACAGTACAGGAAACCCAAGGAACTTTCCGGGTGATGAAGAAAAGAAAGTGTTCTATGATGAGGGAATCTTTGTTGGATACAGATGGTTTGACGAGAAGAACATCGAACCGCTCTTTCCGTTCGGTTTTGGTAAATCATACACCTCATTCGAATTTGGAGAGGTACATCTTTCAAAATCCAATCTCCGTAAATCGGAAGATACACTCTCCATTGAGGTAGGTGTCACTAATACAGGTGACCTTGAAGGAGCAGAAGTTGTGCAGGTATATGCTCATGACTTTCAATCATCAGTTGAGCGACCACCACGAGAATTAGTAGGGTTCGAGAAGGTGAATCTTAGACCAGGTGAGAGTAGATCAGTTTCCGTACTGGTAAAAGCTGAGGACCTAGCATTCTATGATGTTACAAAGCATGATTGGACAGTCGAACCTGGAGATTTCAAATTCCTCATAGGCAACTCATCAAGGGATATTCATCTTGATGCAGATTTTTCATTTGGCTGAAAGACAACTGATTTCATAAATCAAAAAATGATTTAAGAAACCTAGTAGTTACGATATGATTAGGGATTTTTCTCGTGGGTAGAATTACGACTTACTTTGGGCTAGAGAATGCAAAACCAGAAGTTATCAGACTCGCAAAGATTTACACATCACTCTCAACCCTGATGCAGATTGCTTTCGTAATATCAACAACGTTCTACCTCATCTTTGTAGCTGAGGCATTGGGAAATAATGACTACATAGTTGGGATGACCTATGTTGGAGTTCTCGTAATCATTTCAATGGTAGTTCAAACTCTTTTTGATTATCCAACAGGCGTAATTGGAGATTGGCTCGGGCAGCGATATATCTTAGCGACTGCATTTGTAACATACGCTGTTGGATTCTACTTGGTATCCTTGGTTACAACAGCATCCCCATTCCTACTACTTGTTATCATCTATGCTTTGATGGGATTTGCTGGCTCCCAACAAAGCGGCGCTCTAGGAAGCTGGTTTGATAGCAATTGGAAAATAGCCATGGTAGAAGATGAGGGGCGAAAACAATATGGTGTATTCCTTGGCAAGCTTGGAATGATAGGATGGTTGACAAATACACTCATCTTGATTCCTGGAGGACTTCTCGCCACAATCTTTGGGAGACCTTGGGTATTTCAATTTCAAGCAATATTGTGTATTATAGTTGCATTTGCATCATTACGATTTGTCAAGAACCTTCCAGAAACAGATGAACTCACACAGACCAGACCAACAATGGACGAGTATTTTTCATTGCTTAGGGAAGGATTGCAATATCTCTTTACAAGTCAATACGTCAAGTATCTAATTCTCGGGTCTATGCTTGTTAATAGCTGCATAGCAGTGTGGGCTAATCTCATCCTATTTCCAATGTATTATTCCTATTTGTTGACAGATGTTGCAGTTGCAAGCTTTCGGACAATAGTCATGGTTCCATTGGTATTCTACGCGGAGAGATCAGGTGTTTGGGCTAAGAAATACGAACCAAAGAAATGGATTCCACGCTTCCGCCTATTCCAATCTGCAGGTGCCGTGTTCTTCTGGATTTTTGCATTGATTATGATACTATTTCCAGTACCGCCACCAACCTCGCCAATGATTGATTATTCAATCCCAGGAACAGACATCTTGATACTCCGAGTTCCCATTGACTCAATTCTTCCGGTAGCATTAATGATTCTCGTCTTTTTTGTATTGGGGATCTTCTTTCAATTAGCAGGTGTTCTAACGTCAAGGGTGTTCGTTGATGCAATCCCTAACCGAGTACGAAACGGAGTGTATTCCTTATTTCCTACTCTTGTTCTATTGATGAGCATCCCCCAAATTGCATTCTTTGGATGGCTCATCTCAGTAGCTCCTATTTCCCTTACACTGGTTCTCTGTGGAATCATATCAACCACAGGTGTTCTTATAATTCACAAGGGGCTTCAGTATCCCCATCCTAGTGAGATAGAAAACAATCTCTCTGAAACTCAAGATGATGAAGATGACATGTTAGATACACAATCTGAAGATTCTGAAATATAGTGAAATCCAGAAACAGCATTTAGAAAAAGCACAAATGGGTAATTGCCTACTATTTCTTGAGAGCAATATAATGAGTTCAAACAATACATGTGTTAAGGGACTAGTGCGTCAGTACCAATCAAGCTGGAAGATGCTAAGAACTGCGATAGA
>JAUWOU010000118.1 GCA_030612005.1 Candidatus Thorarchaeota archaeon
TCTCGATATCAGAAGGCTTGTGATGTACGAGTTTGCATTTGCCAATCTTGTCAAAGGACTTTCATCAAATATCTCGGATGGTGTAAGACAACGTGATGAAGCGATAATTCAAGGAGGATATGATAAAGCTGGAGCTACAACTTTGATCCAGAAATCTGGCAAGTTGGTAATGCCTCCAGATGATTTTCACATTCTTCAAGATTATGAACAAGAAACCTTGCTTGTGATTGAGAGCCTACGACCAGAGGATGGAGATGTCATAGTAATCGGATCATCTGACAACGAAAACCTAGCTAGAGAGGTTTCCATGGCAGCAGTAATGACCCTCTTCTGAAGGTGACCTAATGCAGTCTGACCTTTTTGGAAATGTACCTGAGATTGTTATTGACGTACACGAAACTGGAGGTAAATCCATCAATTCTGTGAAACATCTCATGTCAATGATGGATAAAGAGGGTATCAGATACACAATTGAGAAAATTCCAATCGGTGATATTCTTGGTTCGGATGGGATTGCTATAGAACGTAAAACAGTAAATGATTTGGTTAATACTCTCAAAGGAAGTGCAGCAGGAGTTCCTCGTTTGACCAAACAAATGGACGCTTTGCTAGAATATGAAAAACCGTATGTTCTGATTGAGAATATTCTTGCTATCCGAAGAGACCCTGTGAAGGGTTGCGTGTATATTCCATTCTCAAGCAAACAAACTAAGGGAAAACCATTCTTTGTGACAATGGAGAGAGCAGCCTATATCCATCCGAATTCACTAGATGCGCTGATTCAAAGTATACGAGACAAAGGAATAGAGGTCTTGGAGGGCTTTAATGCTCTACACTCAGCGGGCTTACTATATGGAGCGCTATTCGGTGAAGAAGGTAAGAAGAAAAAAGCAGGACAACGACTTCCAGTCATTCGTACTCGAAAGGGCCTAGATAGTATGTCGGATGAGCAAGAGTTCTTCATTGCAGGATTTCCAGGAGTCAACGTTGTAAGAGCGAAGAGTCTACTCAAAAAATTTGGTTCTCCCTTTGAGGTGGTATCTAGTACTGATGAATGGGGAGAGATTCCGGGTATTGGAAAGAAAACTATTGCCAATGCCAAAAAGACGCTTCATACAAAATATGAACCAGAAAGTGATGAAGATTCTGAACAGAACGAGGAAAAATAATTAACCGCCTCGACACAAAGGTTAAATTGACAACTATTCTATAGTCATAGAATACCTAGTTTAAGGTGATGACAAAATGGGAGACTTACGTGTAGCAATCGCAGGACTTGGAAATTGCGCTTCAGCACTCATCCAAGGAACACACTATTACCGCAACGCGAAAGCGGAGGATGAAGTTCCAGGTTTAATGCACGTGGATTTTGGTGGCTATTTTCCAAAGGATATTAAATTCGTCGCAGCCTTTGAAGCAAATAGAAAGAAGATAGGCTTAGATATCGCAGACGCAATATGGGTTGAACCCAATTGTTGTGTGAAATTCGCACCAGATGTACCGCAGTTGGGTGTGAAAGTCCTACCAGGACCAATTTCTGATGGTGTAGCACCTCATATGAGAGAGTCCTTCTTTGCATATGATGAGAAGGAGATGGAAGCAGTTGATATTGCTGAAGAACTAAGAAAATCTAAAGCGGATGTCTTAGTTACGTACTTGCCTGTAGGTAGTGCGGACAGTACTAGGCTCTATGCTCAAGCAGCTCTAGATGCAGAAATAGGCTATGTGAACGCCATTCCTGAGTTTATTGTTTCAGATCCTAATTCAGAAATTGCACAAGGATTTGAGAAGAAAGGTTTACCCTGTGCAGGTGATGACATCAAGAGTCAACTGGGCGCAACTATTCTCCACAGAGTTCTTGCACAATTATTTGATCAGAGAGGTTTGATTCTCGAAAATACTTACCAGCTTAATATCGGTGGTAACACTGACTTTGAAAATATGCAAGTTGAAAATAGGTTAACCTCAAAGAGAATCAGCAAGACTGAAGCTGTTACAAGCTGTGTAGACTATGAATTACCAACGAAAATTGGACCTAGTGACTATGTTCCTTTCTTGGATGACAACAAAATCTGCTACATCCGCATAAGATCAAGAGCTTTTGGAGACCTTCCACTAGACCTTGACCTAAAGCTTTCAGTACAAGACTCACCAAACAGTGGTGGTGTAATCATTGACGTGGTCAGGGCTGTAAAGATTGCCATGGACCGTGGCATTGGTGGAGAACTCTCAAGTATTAGTTCATATAGCTTCAAACACCCAAGATATCAGATCAACGACTTCGAAGCAAGAGTACGCGTTGACGAATTCATCGAGGGTAAGAGAGAGCGGTAGGCCAAGAAACAATCAACGGTTGCTAACAGCTGCATAAATCTTTGACAAAGTTGGACCCTCCTTAGATGCTCATTTGACGAAACCTGTAGGTCCTTAAATACTGTGAAGAGGGATATCAGCTGTGGAGGACCTCTGAAACGAGAACCACGTTTCTGAAGCACTCTACCGTCGCCGTCAGTTGGACGGGACGTTAAACGCCCGTGGAGAGGACGTAAGACGTCTTCGTGGGTCTTCCGAGATCCACCAGATGCCGCCTTGATGAAGCAGGAACTGAACATCAGTCCTGGATCAAGTGTCCAAGATCGGGTAAGTTTCGGGTAACGGTAAGAGAGAACGTTAGTTTGTAAAATAAAAAGTGAGTCAGCCTAGATATCCTCTAGGCTGGTTTCACATTATTCAGAGAGCTGTAAAACTCTTTACTGTTTTTGTGTCTAATTTCTGAAGAACTTCTACAAGTAATTGAATCGCATTCTCAACATCATCAAAGTCAAGCATTCCATGATGAGAGTGAATGTATCTTGTAGGAATTCCAAGGAATAGTGATGGAGCACCCATTCCAGCTAAGTGAATGATTCCTGCATCAGTACCTCCAGATTTCAAGAATGCGGGTTGATGCTTAATCTCTTTTTCTTCAGCAAGCTTGATTACAAACTTACGAAGCCGGGGATTTGGTATCATTGATCCATCTCCAGCTGAAATTGACACACCCTTACCCATCTTCTGAACAAGACCTTCTGCACCAGGAGAATCACCTGAGATGTCCACATCAAGAGCAAAACCAATGTCTGGCTTGATCTTTTGGGATGCGGTCCTTGCTCCTCTTAAGCCAACTTCTTCTTGGGTTGTTGATACAAAGTAGACTTCATTGGGGAGTGGGATGTTGTTTTCGGAGATTCGTTTTAGAGCCTCAAGAATTATGAAGACACCAATTCTATCATCGAAAGCCTTGGCTACTCCAAGAGTAACTTCACGAGTTTCTTCTTTGGCATCCTTATCATCATCCTTCTTCTCTTTCCTAGTCCGTTTCATGATCCTAAAGATAGCATGAGGAACAGCAGGGTCACCAACACGGATTCCAAGCTTTTTCACTTCATCAGCTGATGAACAACCAATATCGATGAACATCTTTTCCTTAGTGACCACTTTTGTTCGAGCTTCTGGAGGTAGAATGTGTGGTGGTGGAGCTCCAATCACACCAATTATCTTTTCACCGCCCTCGTAAGGACTGATTACGACTTCTTGTGTGAGGAGTGTTTGGTCCCACCAACCTCCAAGTTGGTGAAAGGCAAGATAACCATCCTTCTTAATTTCAGTGATTACAAATCCAATCTCGTCGACGTGTCCTGCAAGCATGATCTTAGGACCACCTTCACCCTTTCGGAAGATAACAGAACCTAAGCCATCTTGAAGCACTTCGTCAGCATACTTCTTTCCGTATTCTTGAACAATCTTTTGAGCCTCATGTTCATGACCACTAGGTCCAAATGCATTGCAGAGGGTTTCGAGGAGTTTCAAGTCAAGTTTCAAATCTGCCATGGAATTCACATCAAAATAATAATTCTAATGACTCTGGAACACTGAAATTATCCTTTTGTTATTTTGGTAAGAGCAATAAATGTGAAAATGAGTTTAATGACTAAGCGTGTTCTTCGCCAACATGTAGAAGGCTTCCTCTACATTTTGCCCAGATAATGCACTAGTTTCCAAGTATCCTACAAATCCATTCTCCTCAACAAACTGTAATGCCATCTCCCGACTGATAACACGATGTTCAACCAAGTCAACCTTATTGGCCAGGAGAATAGTAGGTATTTTCTCACCAAGGGCGTCCTCAATCTCTTTAACCCATTTTGGGAGTTCAATCCAGGTACTCTTTCTCGTTGTATCAAAAACTAAGAGCGCACCTTTTGAACCTCTATAATAACTACCACGGATGAAATCAAACCGCTGCTGTCCTGCTAGGTCCCACACTAAAAGCTTGACCACAACATTGCGACCATTTGCTGCTTCCACATGAACTGTCTTCACAGCAAACTGAGACCCAATAGTGACGATATATTCCTCAGAGAATTTATGAGTTAGAAAACGATTTACTAATGCGGTCTTTCCACTACCTCCGGCCCCAATCATTACGACCTTACGCATGTAGTCAAAACCGCCACTACTCAAGTTTTCATCTCACCCACATTACAGACGTTATCCATTATGGACCATATAGAAGCATCGCGGGGGAATAACTGGCAGTGTCCACCCATCAGCGTCTATATTCAGAATAAAATTTTTCATATTTAGCCATATCTGGGTTTAATGTCCCTCAATTCTTCCGTTTCTGAACTAGAGGAGGCACAAGTTGGCGCGTTGGTTGCATGGTGTGGTATCACTTTATATCCAGAATCGTCCCGATTTCATTTATTGTGAGGTCAAAAAATGAAATTAGTGACTGTCAAGATGAGCGACATATATGTGAACGGACTTGACAAGCTTGTAGAGATAGGAATGTATCCTTCTAGGAGTGAAGCAATCAGAGTTGCAATAAGAGACCTATTACGCAGAGAACTTTGGCCTAAGAATGGAAGTCCCATAATTAAGATGTCAGAACCAGAATAGATAGTCCCACATTTTTATGACGAAAAAGACTTTAATGCTTAGGAACAGCCAGAGTAATAATCAGCACGCAATCCTTAGGAGGATTAGAGGTTTGAATATTAGGGTTTTCTTCAAAAGTGTAAAATTCGCTTTCCGCGCCAAGAAACGAGTCATACCATTTATGATGGTGTATGCCATTCTATTCATAGTGGTTTCAGATGGGTATCTATCTCCAAATGGACTATGGTATCTTCTGATGGCTTTGATTGTATCCAGTTTCTATGCAATTCTTATCTCTCAGTTTAGACGCAGAGATATGTCTGTCTTCAAATGTATAGGATGGTCAAATAATGATGTCATGCTACTGGTCATAGGAGAAGTGCTCCTTGTCACGATTGCTTCTTTTCTGATTATGCTTCAGATTAGTTTTGAAATCGTAGGTATCGTCACTTACTTCAGTGTGAGCATGGCGCCAGGTTCTCTATTAGCTATGGTCCATGATTTCATTGTTATTGATGCGGGTCCACTGTTCACGACATTCTTCCTCGTACTCCTAATGCAGGTTCCAGGATTGTTCATTGCGCAGAGACGTGCAATGTCAGTACCACCAATGAAGGCACTGAGGGAGGATTGATCAAATGGCACAACCAATCATTCAGGTTCAAGAAGTTAACAAAGAATTTGGAAAAGGTAAAAACACAGTTGCAGCCCTCAAGGATATCAATATTGAGATTCAAAAAGGGGAATTCGTCGCAATCGTTGGACCTAGCGGATGTGGTAAAAGTACTCTACTCCACGTCATGGCAGGTCTTGAACAACCAACAGCAGGTAGAATTCTAGTTGATGGTGTTGATGTGACTCTTATCAGTGAGAGGGATCTCCCCAAAGTAAGAATGCAGAAAATTGGATTTGTATTTCAGTCATTCTTGCTGATTGAAGATTTGACCGCTTATGAAAATGTAGAGTCAGTCCTCTGGCCAAGTTTCGACTATACAAAAGAAAAGCAAGAAGAGAAAACTCTAGAGGTTCTTAGAGAAGTCGATATGCTTGAGCGTCGAGACCACTTTCCTAGGCAGATGAGTGGGGGCGAGCAGCAACGTATCGCAATTGCTAGAGCACTTGTAAATAGTCCGCCGATTCTTTTCTGCGATGAAATTACTGGAAACCTTGATACCAAGACTGGAGAAACCATCATGAAAATCATCGCTCAGCTCAACAGGGAGCGAAACATGACTGTGGTTCTAGTTACTCATAATGAGGATCTAGTAAAATACGCGAAAAGAACTCTTCGTATGAAGGATGGAGTCATCAGGTAGTTGTGAAAGATATGCAGCCGATGGACTGCGAGAAACATGAAAAGGTTGCTGAAGAACTTGCAAAAGAAGGCAAGAATCTGGAATCTATGAAGCTGTTCTCGCAAGCTGCAGTCTGCTGGCAAAGATGGGAGTCTTACTCCAGAGCAGCTCAAGCATATGAACGAGCCTACGAACATGGTATGCTTGCGTGTGAATATGCTGAAGCTGCTTTACTAATGACGGCCGCAGGTTCTTCGTGGATCAAGCATGGAGAACACGACAAGTTCGAAATAGATTGTCAAATTGCTGCAGAGGCATATGTTTCAGCAGCAGGGTCTGAAAAGAATCCTCTATACCTATTGGATGGAGCATATTGTGCTATTACGGGAGGAGATATCGATTTAGCTAGGTCTCTTCTCCACGCGGTAATTGAAACAACTAAGGGAGAGGTAACAGGCACCATCGACCTTGCATTGATGCTCACAGAATATAGGTTCGGAGATGCAGACCGGATGATTGAATCTGTTCTGACGGATGAGCTGGATAGAGAGCATCTGGAAAAGATAAAACGTGCATTCGAACTTGTCCTAGCTGGTTTTATTCGAACATCACTTGAGTCGGAGATAGCAATATCAATCTCAAGTCTTGAGGAGAGCACAGGGCTAAGTAGTAAGAAACTAGAGCGAATTGTTAAGAGCTCTATTGAGAAGGGGTATATTCCAGCATACTATGATGATGAAACAAATGAGTTAGTGATAGACAGCGATGGATACGATGCTTCGGCGTTAGAGGCGAGAAAGGGACCTATTCTAAGCAGAGACCTTGATGATCCTGGTGCATGGGATATAGACCTTGATGATAACTGAAGAAAAAAGAGATACCCTCTCCTAGAAAACATTTTATTGACCATTGTAGACATTCACAACTGCCCGCCCGCAACTACAATAAAGCAATATGGTGATTCTTATGTCAGAAGGGCTAAAATGGTTCCAATGTCCAGTGTGTAAGGAGTCGATTCATTGGAAGCTACCAGAGGATGATTTGAAGAAAGTAAAAAGATTTCCAGCCCCAATAGTGATTAGACATAAAGATCACTACTTGATTTGTTACCTAGATAGCCATTATCAGCTTGCTGATACAGAAATTGCTACTTCTTTTGTTGAAGGAAAATCCAAAGAGTGATACGGCGTTATTGTGTCTACTCTATCCCGTTGTCCATTGCCCATTCTAGTACTCTAGCCGCTTGAGCGCTAGCCATTCCCCAAGATTTGAGATTCATAACAAGATTACGAATACCTGTTATCCAATCTTCAAGCAAATCCTTGATTCGTAGTTTGATTGAGTGATCTTCAGTATCCTTGTAGACCGGTAAGATTTTGTCTACCAAACTCTGGGAAAGCACAAGTATTGTTTCCAGTCGTGCAATCCATTCTTCCCTTGGCAGACCGGTTAGAGTCTGTGCAACTGCTAGATGATAATCGTATTGTGCGGTGAAGTAGCGCAGGCGCCATGATAGAAACTCTATGAAAATAGTCTTGTGTGCAGTAGTGGGTGCAGTCTTGATCAACAGGCTTAGGAAACGTTGGGACATTTCATCAGCAGACTGACTCGCTTCATAATATAGAGCCATTGCTTTTTGGTACTCCTCTACAGAAAGATGTTCGTTAGCACGACCTACTGCACTCTTGAACCGAGTGAGAAGAGCTCGTGTAGAATCACCATCAACTTCTTCCAAACCTGTTTTCACCTCCATTGCAATCTTCTTACCTCAATATCAAAGATTCAATGTTTTATGTTCAAATAAGATGTTTTGGGGTCTCTATTGAAAACCTCAGATAGGAGGTGTATTTTGAATCTTGTATTCTTCTGATGCATGTGTCCAATTCAGGAATTCTTCACTAGGAGGTTGATTTTGATAGAGTTTAGTTCTATTGGCTTCAAGGCATTGTTCTTCGTTTCCAGCCAACTCTGCCATTGTTAGCAGATTATTTCCAGATTCCTTGCACACATTAAGAACGGGTTTAATCCACTCACTCCAATTCCCACCTCGCATATTATGATGATCAACTATTAGTGTAGGAATAGATACTGCAAGATTTGATAGGCAGTAAAGTGCGGATTGTATCTCTTGTTTGCTGATGTGGTTCAGATACAACGGGGGACCGCCTATAATTGCCATTTCGGGTTCTATTGAGAGAATATATGATAGAGTTTCCTTTGAGATAGGACCCTGAATATCTGGTGCGAAAAGGAATCGTGTACCAGAGTGCTCAATTGTTGTGGCAAGTACATAGCCAAGACGACTTCCGATTGGTCCATGAGGAAGTGGATGAGAGTATGTAATTGTTGTATCTCCAAAGTTGAAACTTTTCCCATCAGCCCACTGAATCTCTTTGATTATTGACTTGATATCTTTTAGAAAGTAGTAACCTCTTCGTCTCTGTGATGTGTTGATATTCTCACGGTTATCTTTTGCATAAACTGTTTTTCCAGTAAACATCTCTTTTCTTTCATCACGAGTGCTCATGTTATAGAGACAGTTTTTGAATCCAGGACGAATGTGATCATAGTGATAGTGTGAGATGGAGAGGAGGGACACTCCTTTTTTGCGTGAAACCTGATTTCTCCCATAGATGATTGAAGCGCTTGATACTCCAAAGGATGAGGTTCAAGTCCATACCTCTTTGCTAAAGCTGCAGATCGATCAAGTAGAATCGAGATATCAGGTGTTCTAACCATTGTACAAAGAGACCTTACTCCAAGACTCTCAGCGGCTATTGGAATTACTTCAATCTCATTGAGATACATTTTCTGCCGCCCTATAGTATACTAAGCTATACCCTTTATCATCATGTAGTAGTTCAACTTCATGGACTACAGGTTTCGTACTTATCTCCAAGAATCGATGAAACATCTCGTAGTCAGAAGGCAAGAATTTGTGTTTCGTATCCTTTATCTCATCTATTGAAAATAGAGCAAGGTCTCCTTCACGATGATTTGTTGAAAAATCTTCAATCGATGCATATCCAACAAAGATTAGAAATTGATCGATTAGGTTTCCATCGGAATCAACAAGACGCTCTGATACGAAACCACGATAGTCATATTCCTCAACACTTTTGGTTCCAGTTTCTTCCTTCACCTCTCTGATAGCGGCTGTGGTGATATGTTCACCAACTTCGATCTTTCCTCCAACCATACTCCAGAGACCTTCGTAAGGAGGATTCTTTCGTCGAATGAACAGGTAGCGATCTTGACATGCAAGAATAGTAATGACAATAGGAACTATCTTGGACATTGAATACACCTACAGCAGCAGAACCCAACATTTCTATGCTTTAAACCCTGAGGCAACTGTTAGGCCAACATTCTTAGGATGCTCAGCAGATGTCAAAGTGGGTATAGTATTGCCAGACCTATTGCCGGATTCTATCAGAGAGCATGTTCTTGCTAAGATTACTCCGAGTCAGGATGAGATAGAAGTTCAGGTGAGAATTATCAATCAACTTCGTGAAGCGTTACTGGACAGAGCAGAATCAATAGAATATGTATACTCATTCATTGAACCAGAAGGGTCCACTGGGAAGAAACAAACGCAGCTTAGAGGAGCCGCTGATATTGATCTATTCGTTGCACTCAAACCTGAAGATTATCCTCAAATATTCAATAAAGAACAAACAGTGAATCATCAAGTGATTAACGATCTCATGAACAATCTTGTTTCTGATTGGTTTGAACCCGCAGTGAGTAATCTTGGTGGTTCAGAAGTACAGAGAGCGTTTTCTCAGCATCCATTTCTGTCCCTGAAAATGGAGGGGATAGATATCGATATTCTTGGGTGTTTTGACATTGACGCTCAAACACTTGCAGAGAAGGGTCCCATTACAGCAGTAGATAGAACGGTGCATCATACAGGTTATGTCGTAGACCGAATGACAGAGAAAAAGAGAGAAGATGCAAGAATTCTGAAGTCTTTCGTAAGAGCATGCCATGCCTACGGGGATACTTGTGCAGTTGGTAGAATGGGACTTACAGGCGTAACACTTGAAATCATAGTTATAGTCCAACCGGATTTAGACTCTGCAG
>JAUWOU010000148.1 GCA_030612005.1 Candidatus Thorarchaeota archaeon
GTATCTATCCTGTCAACCCCAAAGCCGGAGAAATTCTTGGACAAAAGGCCTTCCGTTCAGTGTCAGACATTCCAAATGATGTGGATGTTGCCGTGATTGTGATTCCTGCACGATATGTCTTGAAGACAGTCGAAGAGTGTGGGAAGAAGGGTGTAAAGGCACTCGTCATCATCACTGCTGGTTTCAAGGAGAGCGGACATGAAGGACAAGAAGCTGAGAAGAAACTCATCGAGCTTGCTGAGAAGTATGAAATGATCATTCAAGGTCCTAACTGTCTTGGTATCATCAATACGTCTGCGCCCTATAATGCATCGTTTTCTGCTGGAACACCAGAGAAGGGAACAATCGCTTTTGCATCTCAATCAGGTGCATTAATGACTGGAATTCTTGATTGGAGCCTAATGGAGAAGATTGGCTTTTCCAAATTTGTAAGTCTTGGTAACAAGGCTCATCTTGATGAAGCGGATTTCATCGAAGCCTTTGGAAGAGACCCTGATACATCATTCATTTTATTATACATTGAATCAGTGATTGATGGTCACAAGTTTATGGAAGCTTGCAAGAAAGTCATTCCATACAAACCGATCTTTATTGTCAAATCTGGAGTGAGCGTTGCTGGTGCGAGAGCAGCTTCATCACACACTGGTTCTCTAGCTGGAAGTGACACAGCATATGAAACTGCGTTCAAACAGAGTGGAGTCCGAAGAGCTCACAATATGGCTTCTCTGTTCGATGTTGCATCACTCATTGATGATATGCAGCTTCCATCAGGAAATCGAGTTGCAATCATTACTAATGCTGGTGGTCCTGGTATTATGACAACTGATGCATGTGAAGATGGCGGCTTGGAGCTGGCTCAATTCACATCTCAGACACGCGATTATCTGAAAGCGAATTTACCTCCTGCAGCATCGGTAGCAAATCCAATTGATGCTCTTGGAACTGCGCAACCAGAGGATTATGAACTCTGTATTGAAGCATCACTGAAAGATGAGAACGTTGATTCAGTCCTGGTTCTTCTTACACCACAAGCAATGACTAAGACAACGGAATCTGCAAAGGTAATAGTTGATGCACATAAGAAACATCCTGACAAGCCCCTGCTTGCAGTATTTATGGGTGGAAATTCAATGGTATACCCAAGGATAGTTCTAACGACAGGTGGTATTCCTGTCTTCGACTTTCCAGAACGTGCAGTCCATGCTCTCAGTGAGTTATACAAGTATACTGTCAGTAGAAACCGCCTCAAAGATGAGGTGATTCCTAAATTCAAAGCAGACATGAAGAAAGTCAAGAAGATTATTGCTGATGTACGTAAGGATGATCGTAGAGTTCTACTTGGAAGCGAAGCTCATGAAATTGCTGAAGCGTATGATATTCCAGTAGCCCGAATTCGTCTAGCTACAAATTCTGAAGAAGCAAAATCCCTTGCAGATGAACTTGGGTATCCGATTGTTCTCAAAATTGCCAGCCCTGATATTATCCATAAGAGCGACATTGGTGGGATCATGGTTGGGCTCAAAACACCAGAAGAAGTGGAAACCGGATTCAATCAGATCCTTGATAGTGCTAAGAAGCACATGCCAGATGCAAAAGTCTACGGTGTAGATGTGCAAGAGCTGGCCGAGAAAGGAAAGGAGTTGATTATCGGCTGTTCTAGAGATGTTCAATTTGGTCCTTTGATAATGTTTGGGACTGGCGGGATTTTTGTAAACTATCTCAAAGACATCTCATTCAGACTAGCACCTATGACAAGAACTGATGCATCTGAATTAATAATGGAAACAAAGATGGGAACCCTCCTCAAAGGAGTACGTGGAGAAGCTCCTAGTGATATTGCAGCAATTGAAGATACGATACTTAAGATAAGCCAATTAGTTACAGATTTTGAAGAAATTGTAGAACTTGATATTAACCCTGCTTTTGCCTATGCAAGTGGAAAAGGAGTATCAGCGGTGGATGTCAAAATAACAATTGGATAGAGCTAATAGAATATTAACTCCACTTCAGAGGATTGGGATAGGGAGCAAGGATTGCTCCCACGATAGAACTAATTGAACGCACAATAGCCGGGAGAAGTTATGTGCGTTCTATATGAGCGATATTTATTGGTCAATATTTCAGCTTGTATAGTTAGGCCAATACTAGGTTAGTATTCAGGATGTGTTCCGAACAATATGCAGAACGTATTGTGGTATCATTGTTCCAAGTTACAAAATATAACCAAAGAGTAAGTCTTCTGATTCAAGGATATACATTTATGCAGGAATTCATTATTCGCGATTACATTAATAATAATTAGAGGTGAACAAATGGCTTCTTCAGATGAAACAAAATCTAAAGTCGCTGGTGACGCTCAAGATGATACAAAGACTGTTCAAGACTTAGAGTCTTTGAAATGGATCCGTGAGCGACGCTCCATTAGGGAGTTCACTGGTGAAAAAATACCCGATGAACATATTGAGTTAATCCTTGAAGCAGCACGACATGCTCCCAGTCCTGAGAATATGTTGATGATGCGCTTTGTGGTGATTCGTGAAGATCAAGACATGAAGGTGTTCTTGGCTGATATTGCCCAAGAGATGGCGCAGACTGCTTTCGGTGGAGCACCATTTGAGCTTACAAGTGGTCGGAACTGGTTCATTGGTGATCCGTACAGAGCTGCAGTTTATGCACGACTCAGGGATGGTGAATTATTCCGCTATCCAGAGAAGAGCGATGCAGTGATTATTGTCTGTGCAAGTGAAGCATGGCATGATGCCGGCTATATGTATCCAAACGAATTATTCGGTTCTGTAGTTTCAGGCATGGCAATCCAAAATATGTGGTTGGTAGCTACTGAACTTGGGTATGGTTGTGGTTACGAGGCACTTGTCTGCTCAGATCCTAGACATGCTCAGTTGATTCGGGACAAGCTTGGAATCCCTCCAATCTGGGTTCCACTTACTGCTTTCTGTATTGGACAGCGTGTGTCCCCGAGAGCACTTGGTCCTAGCAGACCCCCACTTGAAGGCTTAATGTATACTGAGCGCTGGGGCTTACCATACAAACGTATGCCATTCAAGGAGGACAAATGAAATGGATGTTGATTTCAAAGGTAAAACCCTAGAGAATATGGAGAAACTCGCAGAAGAGGCTGGATTAACACCTGCTGGTCTAATCGAAGTCGTTATGCAGCAATTCGTTGACAACAAGGGGTCCAGAGTATACACTGGTGTTTGGTCTTCAGGTGAAAAAGATGGAGTCAAAGGTTTCCGTTATGTTCCTCAATGGCCTTTCAGACCTGGTTTCAAAGAAGCCACCGGTGATGAGGTCAAAAAATGGCGATCTGGCACTAAGAAATTCCGTAAACATCCTACCGGTGAGTGGCCATTCTATCCTCGATTGAAAGAAGGTGACATTGAACACGAGTATTGGAACTCGAAGAAAATGTACCATCAATCACTTATGAATGACAGAAAGGGTCGCATTGTCCATCTTATGGATGGTGACAAATACGACGCATTTCTTGAAACAGTGAAGCAGAGGAAAGGTAACTTCTGGACTACCAGCATAGAGAACGTCATGGTTGAAGCAATCGATGACTGGATGGCAAAGGAGGAGTAAAAATGTCGCAACTACAACAATTCTTCGAGTTCTTAATGAGCAAGGTGAAGGAAAAGGAAGATCTACAGAATCAGGTTAAAGCTTGGGTGGGCCGATATGATGGCAAGATCCTACAAGTCGTTACACCTGATCATGGAGCTCAGTACATCATTATGCACAAGAAGGCTCCTTGGATGTCGCTCCATGACGGAATGTATCCAAGTCCTGATGTCACCTACAAGGCAAAATCTGAAATTCTCCTTGGAATATTCACAGGTGAAGTGAAATTCAAGCAGACTATGAAGGATGGTAGCCTTGAGGTTATCGGGAACGCTCATGAAAGTGATCCTCTTGCGAATCTGATTTTGCAAGCAATGATGGGTGCTATCTAGGAGATTTCATCAATGGAAATTAACAAGATAGCTGTAGTCGGTGCAGGCCTCATGGGTAGCGGCATCGTATACATCTCCGCATGGAATGGATTCGATGTTCATATGATTGATATCAATGATTCTGCTGTTGAGGCAGGAATGGAACGCATCAGAAGTGATGTGATGACTGGTATCAATAAGAACAAGATATCTATGTCAGATGCTGAAACACTCATTGGACGAATCACCTTTGGTACCGATATTGCTGAGGGTGTGAAAGATGTTGACCTTGTCATAGAAGCAATCTTTGAGAACATGGATGTCAAGAAAGAGGTCTTTGCTAAGGCTGATGCTGCTGCTCCTGAGCACTGCATACTAGCAACAAATACCTCCTCACTAAGTATAGATGAGCTTGCAAGTGCGACCAAACGTCCTGACAAATTCATTGGGATGCACTACTTTTCTCCAGTGGCAGCGATGAAGCTCCTAGAGCTTGTCCTCGGTGAGAAGACAAGTGCTGAAACAATCGCATGTGCAGTCAAAGTAGGTAAAAAGCAGGGAAAGACAACTGTCCAAGCAAAGAACAGTCCCGGCTTTATCGTCAACAGAATCCTGATGCCAGTTCTTAGGGAAGGTATTGTTCTCTATGAGCAAGGTGTCGCAACAAAGGTAGAAATTGATACCGCGATGACAATTCATGGTGGGATGCCTGCAGGACCATTCGCACTTGGCGACTTCGTAGGTCTTGACATTGCGTATAATGCAATGAGCACTCTTTATCGAGAATTAGGTGATTGCTTCAAACCGCCTGAAACTCTCAAGAATCTCGTGGAATCAGGTGCTATCGGAACCAAGGCAAAGAAAGGATTCTATGATTACTCTGGCGCTGCAGACGAACCTGAACCTGCAAAAGGGGTTGATCTTGAATGGCTGTCTGTACGGATTGGAATTATGGCAATACGAGAAGCTATGATTCTAGTTGATACCGATATTGCTTCTAAGGAAGATATTGATCCTGCAATGGTTCTGGGTGCAAGTTTTCCGAAAGGTCCCTTTGCAATGGCTGACGATATCGGATTGGACAAGGTCCGCGATGAGCTGACTAAGCTCAACAAAGAGCTTGGAGATTGCTATAGCGTTCCAAAGATGCTACAATAGGATAACAAGCTGTGGCGGTTATAGACCGCCATGCCCTTCTTTTTTCAATTTGTAACTAAAACGTTGAGTAATAGCCTTTAAGAGGAACCAAGGTTTGACGAACCGTAGATATAACATAGGGTGTATACTATGGGCGAATACGCAACAATGCTTTATGAGAAAAAAGGAACTTTTCTAACACCTGTCAAGAATATTGCAGTCATTAAGTTCAACCGACCCGATGCTTTGAACGCAATTAATGATCAATTTCTTTTGGATCTTAGTGATGCACTTGATGAGGCTGAGAACGACCCTGAAATTCGTTCTGTAATACTTGGAACAGCTCATCCAAAGGTCTACTGCACTGGAGCCGATTTGAAGATGGCTCAAGGCTTTCTTGCTGACACAGGACCAGTAGCTGGATTGATTAAGCAGGGCCAGGATGTTATCGATAAGATTGTTAAAATGACCAAACCAGTGATTGCAGCTATTCACGGATTATGTCTTGGAGGCGGCACAGAGATTGCTCTAGCTTGTGACATTCGAATCTGTGACGAAGATAGTAAGATTGGAACTCCAGAAGTAGCTCTCGGGCTAATACCTGCTTGGGGTGGATGTGTACGCCTTCCTAGGATCATTGGTCTAGGTAAGGCACTTGAACTCATTCTAACTGGTGCTCAACTGACTGCAAAGGAATCTTTGGAATATGGGCTTGTAAGCAAGGTCACCAGTCCTGATGATTTGGAGAGTGAGGCAATCAAGTATGCAATGAAATTTGGTCAGAATGCACCAATTGCTCTGAAGCTTGCCAAACAAGCAACTCACATGGCCTTCGAAACAACCTACGAGAAGAACCTTGATTTTCAGGTTGAGGCGGCTGTTGAATGTTTCAAGACTACAGATCTTGGTGAAGGAATCACCGCAATTTTTGAGAAACGTCAAGCCAAATTCAAGGGCGAATAGAATCGATACTACCTTTGATCCGCAGTCTTTTGGATTGCGGGTCTGACTTCTTTTTTCTCTCAATATCCTTCTTTGTGTTAACTTAACACGCTTAATCTGTTTTCAATCCAAAAAATAAACGAAGAATAAACCTTAAGACCCCGTGTTGAAAGAATGCTTGACTCGATGTAGAATATGTAGAGTGCTGTGTTTTGTAAGACACAGGCTCAAACTACGGAGGATATGAAATGGCAAGAAGAGTTGCTGTGGTCGCAGGCGGTCATAGCAAATTCGGTAAAAGATACGACGCAACCATGCGAGAACTTACTGCTGAAGCCTACAAACCAATTTATGATGAAGGCATCACGCAGGATAAGATAGACGCTACCGTCCTCTCGTATGCTGCTTCGCAATTCTCAGGTCAAGGTGCAGGATCAGCTCTTATGGCTGACTACATTGGCCTACAAGGAAAACCCCATCTAAGAGTTGAATCTGCATGTGCTACTGGTACTGCCAGTCTTAGAGCAGCTTGGGGGATGGTTTCTGCAGGTCTGTATGACGTCATGCTTGTATTAGGTGTCGAACAGATGAATCGTGTATCAACAGCTACTGCTACTGAATATATGTCGCGAGCTGGCGATATGCGCTGGGAATATCCCTACGGCATCAGTTTCCCTGCGTTCTATGCTTTAATGGCTTCTCGATATATGAGCGAGTACAATATGCCACATGATATACTTGCGAAAATAGCAGTGAAGAGTCATCACTATGGGGCACAGAATCCAAAGGCTCATCTTCCAAAGGAGGTGTCCTTTGAAGAAGCTAATAATGCAATTTCAATTTGCAGCCCTCTAAATCTTTACGACTGCAGTCTCATCACTGATGGTGCTGCTGGTGTAGTGATTGCTGCAGAGGATCGTGTGAAGGAATTTACTGATAGGCCCATGTGGATCAAGGGAATTGGCGCTGGTGCATCTGAAATGAAGATACAGGACCGTCCAAGCCTAACAACTATTCCTGGTGCCAAGTATGCTGCAAAGGCTGCTTACAAGATGGCGGGTCTAGAACCAAAGGACATGGACATGGCTCAGGTTCATGACTGCTTCACTATAGCAGAACTCATTGCTTACGAGGACTGTGGATTTGCTGAACCTGGTAAGGGTCCAGAGATGGTAGAGAATAAAGAAAACTACCACGATGGTAGAATCCCTGTCAACTGTGATGGTGGTCTGAAAAGTAAGGGACATCCATTGGGTGCAACCGGAATTTCTATGACCTATGAAGTCATGAAGCAGATGAGAGGCGAGGCTGAGAATGCATCACGTCAGATTGATGATGTGAAACATGGACTCGTTCATAACGTTGGTCAGAGCGGCCAATTTGTTAACGTATTCATCTATGAGAGGGGTTGGTAAGAAATGGCAGAACGGAAAGAACTCTATCTAGGGTACACCACTGATAAAGCAATGACTCCCTTCATGCAAGATTTTCTTGAAAACCTTGATGAAGACAGATTGATGAAGAGTGTGTGCACATCTTGTAGTGCTGAATATCTCCCTCCGCGACAACACTGTCAGAAATGTCTGAGTGAAGCAAAACTTACTGAGATGACAGAGAGTGAAGCAACGTTATACTCCTATGTGGTAGTCAACTTTGCTCCTGAAACCCTCTCTTCAAAAGGGGTTTATATTGTTGCGATTGGCGAATTTCCATCAGGACTCAAACTAACAGCTCACATTACTAACTTTGCTACAATGTCAGGTCCGCCTGAAGTCGGCATGCCTCTGAAACTTAAGTTTGCCAAAGAGGCCGATGGTAAGATGATTACCTATCGTTGGTTGGTATAGTACAATTGGGGGTTTCTACCCCCATCTACTTCTTTTTCTTAGATCTGTTCCCAAACATTTCAAGGACCTGCACCCATCGTGTATGAAGCAGAACTCCTTTCAATGTGTCCAGGTAAATTGATGAAGCCTTCTTCGAATCACAAGATTCTATATCGTCAAGGGCACGTTTGATAAGATCCGAAACCTCATTAAATCTACGTCTTCCTTCATTTCGTCTGTAGTCTGAGAATACGACATAGCCCCTATTTTTCGCTCCTAGTCCCTCAATAAAAAGTGCTTCTTCCTCCACTCGAGTTCTGAAATCATAAGCACTCTCTAAGGATTCCTTCATAGCGCTGAGGCTTTCTATTAGTACAAGTTTATTTTGGGATGCAACCACGCGTCCAAACTCCATGTGTGTTAGTTGTGGTTTCGGTTTAAACGGGTAATTAAACATTCAGTTTCTTCTTAAACGGTTGCCAACAGCTACTAGAAAGTTGGGAAAGGTTAGATTTTCCTTTTAGTGTATTTTGAGGAAAGAATGATAACTTGTAGGTCTTTATATCCGAAGAAAAGGCAATACTAGTGTGAGGTTGATCAGACACAAAGTATGACCTCACAGAGTCATTCCCAGTGCCGTTTCTGGGAGCACTTCACTCTGGTGTCTAAGATTGTGCAACTAACAATGAACGGTAAATAAGGCTTCAGTTTATATTTTGTAACCTGAATCC
>JAUWOU010000161.1 GCA_030612005.1 Candidatus Thorarchaeota archaeon
GTCAACTTGTGAAGTGAATCCTGTCGAACATTGAAGACTTTCAGGTGCATCTTAGCAAGTCTGAGCTTGGCCTTCTCTCGGTTCTTACTCCCTTTCTTCTTTCTGGACAGGCTCTTTGATAGCTTCCTCAGCTTCTTGATCCGTATTCCCAAAGCTCGTGGATTAGCAAATGTAGTCCCATCAGAAAGAGTAGCAAGGGTCTTTATCCCAAGGTCTACGCCTACTTCATTACTAACAATGAGCTTCGGGTCTGGAATTTTTTCTTCCACAGTGACCGATACGAACCATCTGTTCGCCCGTCTTCTCACAGTGGCTGATAGTATCCGTCCTTTGAAATACTGTTTTCTCTTCTCCTTGATTCGTATCTTTCCGATTCTTGGAAGCTGTATCTTACGCCCTTCAAACCTTATTGTTCCATATAGTCTAAAACTGTCGTTCGTGCCCTTACTCTTAAACTTCGGAAATCCAATTCTCTTTCCATTCTTCAATCCTCGATAGAAATTCTTGAAAGCTCGACCAAGGTCTCTTAGAGCTTCATGAGGTGCGCACTTGGAACATTCGTACATCCATGGGAATTGAGTCTTTTTCACGCTAGTAAGAAATTTATGCTGTTTCATAGGGTCTGTGAAACGGTCATTCCCCTGATTGTTCTTGTATAATTCGATTCTCTGTTCGAGTCCCCAGTTGTAAGTAAAGCGTGCGACTCCGGTATGTTGATGAAGAGAGGTCATCTGCTGGTTGTTGGGGTCGAGTTCATACTTGTAGGCTTTATGGACCAACATAAGAGTCAGAACCTAGTCTTGACAGGAACATAAAAAGACATACAAGTTTCATATTGTTATCTGAAACCATTAATTGATGTCCATTTTTGTCTAGGTTTATAGCAGCTGTTGCACACATTACATTTCATGCATCTTGTACGATTCAAAGCATATGGACATGAGAATGTAATAGGGGAGCATAAAACTACAGTAGAGATAACCACGGAAGATTATCTCACAAAACAGGGAACTTGTATTGTAGGAGTGGAAGCAAATCAGAAACTATCAGATTTAGCCCCCAAGATACGAGAGTTGGTCACTCTAGAAACTACGAAAATCGTTCTTGTGATGGAAGTTGCGGGTATAATTGAACAAGTAACTGGGACTGGAGGACAGAACCTCACATACTCCGATTCTGTAAGTATGGTTGCGAGAACTAGTTTGTACCAATGTGAAAGAACTCTGATGATCAATGCAGACAAAGCTGCCTCAGATCTTAGTAGGGAGTTCGTCAGGCTACTAAAGAAAAATGAGGTGGAAATGAATTGCGAACTGCATTTTATTCCCGAATGATGACATCGGCAACCATTTGAAACTCGTAAGGGGCACTATCTCGGACACGTCGCACTAATTCGATTTTTGTTACAGATCGACCTTCTTTCTCTACCAAACCAACTACTTTCTCTTTCAGCGTATCTTCGGGTGTTTCTCCACCAATGAAATCATAGTAATGCATTGTACCACCTGGTTTCAGGATGCTGCAAGCATCGCCAACAAAATCAGATGCACCTGAAGGATGGTTCATTATTACTCGATCTACACTGAGTTCATTTGTATTCACATAATCATGAGCATCAGCTACAACTGGTAGTATTGACCCAACAAGTTTGTTCAGGCCCATGCTTTCACAGAGTAGGTCTATTGCGGTGGGGTTGATATCAATAGCAATCACCTTTGCTTTCTTCTGCTTGGTGATATGAATAGCAAAAGGCCCAACTCCACAGAACATATCCACAACAACCTCATCTGATTCAACAAGTTGCGCAATTCGATTGTGTTCTTCTAATAAACGAGGGCTGAAGTATGCTTTAGCAACATCCACTGCAAGTCTACAGCCGTATTCTGTATGGATTGTTTTTGTCCGATCCTCACCCGCAAGAAGTGTGTAATCTCTTACTCTAGTTGTCCCTGAAACAGCACCTTTCTTGGCTAGAACTGTCCTAAAGTTTGTATGGATGCTGTGGAAAACCTCACCAATCAATTCGGAATATGATGCAATTTCATCAGGAATTTCCAAAATTGCAATATCTCCAATCAAATCGTAGGCGCGTGGAAGAAGAGCAAGTTTCTCAGGAGGTAACTTACCTTCCAAAGCATCAACTAGTGTTCGCGGATCTTGGGGAATTACATCAAATACCCGTGTACCTGTGTCAATAGGCACAGTAGAATTTAGAGTTGTAAGCTGATCTTTAGTGATTTCGGATTTAACAGGAAAATACAGGATTCCGTCTTCAGAGATTATCTTGGTCCCACTATCAAGTATCTCAAGAGTTAGTAGGATTTTCCGGATAGTTTCACCGTCTTTAGCTGGAACACTGATGTATTGTTTCTCTGATGACATCAATTATTGTCACAATAAGATGCCTAAGATAGTTGCGATGAGGATTAAGACAAAAGCTTGACGTATTCTTTTCCAGAACCAGCCTTTGTACCCACCATCAACTGATGAGATTCTGCATCAGTATCGGTCTGTGTGACCCTCTGAAGTGTTCCAGAAACCTCTATCCAATCACCGTTCTTGAACAGACCACCAAATGCTCCATCGTATATCATAATTCGAGTGACAGAGGTTTCATCAATTGTTGTGGGTTCAGTTGTAAGAATCGCAGGGTGGAAAATTCCATAGTCTGCATTTTCAACAACCATTGATAACTTCACAGGATTTTGTACGAGAGTAGTATACGATTCAGAGCCATGAGCAATAGGTGCTTCGTCTGGATTGAGAATGGGCGTGATTCCTATGCACTGATCTTTGACGTAGATAGCCTTACGACGAGAGAAGAGTGTCCGAAGGTCAGTCATATCTAAGATCGGAATCCGCTTCTTTACACGTTTCATCCCGCGGTTCCATTCGGGAAGATTTCTAATTCTGGTTTGGGTCTCTTTGTTTTCCAAATTCGAGTAATTATCATACAGAATCCAGGACTCCTTGAATCCATAGACGTTCATGTTGATATCTGAGAAGCTAGGATTGTGACCTTTCCAAAGAATACTACCTGATATTCCCAGATTACTGATAGCCAATTTGAGTTCATCATGAAGCGTTTCAGCGGCTATCTGTACTAGTTCTTCAAGTGCATCCTTTGGTTCTGTTACTATCTCACTAAGCCGCCGTTCTGGATTGAAGTAATCCTTGATTGTAGTACGTGGAGGTTCAACTAGATCCGTCTGAAAATGTGAATCAAAAATAGTGTAATTAGGCGGTAGCAATGACATACCTTCGACTGTTGAATCAACAGAGCCCCAGAACATTCGTTTGTATCGAGTATCCCCTGATTGCCATTTTCCTTCTTTGTCTGGGACATATTTGAGAAATGAAAGAACTCTATCCATGGGCTGAATATGACCTAGTGTAACAAACATTCGACCTTGTTTATCTCGGAAAATATCACGGTCTCGGACCCTATCTGGTAGATCAATAATAGCAGGGTTCGACATTTCTCACATCTCCAGTAGATTCTGTTTCTAACAGCTACATAGATTAGATAGATTATAGTTTAGTTTTACTGATGAAGATTCTCCACCTATGTGACAGCCTTAATCCTGATGGTCTTGGGGGTTACGAGTCATATTTGCATTATCTCTCAGAACATCTAGTCAGTAGAGGAGATGTATCAATAGTAGTCACACAAGCTCCGAAACAAGACTCCCCGGATTATATTGACCACGAGTACTACAAGGTTCACTATCTTTCTGGCAATTATCTAGAAGCAAGAAAGTGGGAATTATTTGCATTGCCTGAAGACGAACGTGAGAGCAATGCAAGTGAAATGTTTGAAAAAAATGACTTGGAATTAAACATCGGTGTTCTTGAGGGACAACTCTCTGATTTTATTCACGAAAACAAACCCGATATTATTCACGCACATAGTACCTATGTTGTATTTAACAGAGTTCTTTCAAAATTACAGGAATCTGGAACATTGGATGATATTCCTTTAATTGCGATGATTCATGGTCGGCCAAAGCCTTTGATTCTGCCAAGTGGAGAAGAAACAACGGATTTCAAGAGTTTTAGTGATACCTGTCCATTCGATTTGATTCTAGCTGTTAGTAATAATGTGGCAACGGTGCTGGAAGAGTATCTATCAAGAAAAGGGGTTACCACTCCAGTTCTTCCATTGTATTTGGGAATAGATTTGTCTGTATTCCATCCAATGCCTGAAATAGAAAAGAAGTGGGATATCGCATTTCTCGGACGTCTAGAAAAGATGAAGTCTGTTGATCTCTTTCCAGAAATGCTAGATCTGCTAAAAAATGATTATCCTCACCTGAAAATGGTAATGACAGGAGAAGGATCACTGAAGGATAAACTCCTGATTGACTTAGACCATGCTGGAGTTTCGCATATGGTAGATTATCTCGGAGTTGTAGAAACCGATTCTGTTCCAGAATTGATTAACCAAAGTCGAATCTTCATTTATCCATCAAGAGAAGAGCCCTTTGGACTTTCAATTCTTGAGGCAATGGCTTGTGAAGTTCCTGTAGTAACTACTAATGTCTATGGGCCAAATGAAATCATTACAGATGGTATAGATGGCCTAGCTGTAAATCCAGACGATGTGAATGCACTTGTCAAGGCTATTCGTACTCTGTTAGAAGATGAGCAACTTCGAATTCAGATAGGAATGCAAGGGAGAGCAATCGTTTCTCAACGATTTGATATCAATCAACATCTCGAGAGTCTTGTCAGTATCTATCAAGACCTGATATAGATTGCAAATTCTCAGAATTAAGAGTCAGATGAATTAATCCTTAGAACATGTGTTCTAACTCTCTATAGTTCTTAATCAAAAACGCAGCAAACTAGAAAAACGGCAAGGAGCATATTTACTGAAATGATTATAGAAAAGAAAAAGTGAGCCTGTGGAACTCTTCCGAGTCCCACAATAGAATCTGCTAAGGCAACGGGATTTTGTCACTCACAATATCACTCACAATATCCCAGAATCTTGCAAACAGGGGGGTCAGTAGAAGAACTGTTGGTAAGCCTATCGTCAGTAATGGTAAGAGTTGGAGACCTATAGCGACAAGAGCAGCGATTTGTTCCACAAATAGACCAACTGCTGTTATAATTAGAGCAGTAAAGGTCAAGCCAATTGCGGATAAGATTGATAGTTTTGCAAGAGAACGACCACTAGTGAAATCGTAGGTTGATAGACCTACAATAAGACCAAGAAATCCAAATGCAACACCGTACAAAGAAAACGCCACTATTCCCCCTGATAAGAAAATGCTTGCTAGTTGTTCACCGATGTATCCAGCCAAAAAGCCAGCAATTGGTCCTCTGATAGCACCTACGGTTGCAATCACTGCATAAGCTGGCGCTAGGCCCAGTGAAAAGAAGCCTACAGCTAGAGTGGGCATGGGAATCACTTCAAAGAACATATAGAGAACAGCAGCAAACAACACAGCTAAGAGTGTCCACATTACAGCGATCGCGTTCTGTATGTGTAGTTTCTCTTTCACGGACTTATCAGGACTGGTTACAGATTCGATTGGTTCAGTTTCGGACATCAAATCATCTCCTCATTGTATCACAATGTTGTACGAACCAGGACTCAGCGAAAGTGTATAGTCACTTCCATCCAGTTCTAGTTGTTGTAGTACAACGCCTCCAGCATATGCTGTTGGAACTGAACCAAAGTTGCTGAACGTCAGTGTTGCAGCTTGGTCTACTTGGATGTTCAAAATGAATCCTCCCTTCACAGGGTCCCATTCTGCTTGATACACCCAGATATTATTGTCATCTGCTGCACTGATGAATGGATAGTTCCAGAATTCTGTTGGACGCGCATCTGCAAGATCTCTGATGGTCACTGGAAATGTCCCCCATGTTCCAAGCCCAGTTGCAATTGGTTGAAGCAGTGCATATAATGATGCGATTCCATCCTCATAATGCATTACTCTACCATCATCGGACCAAACTTGGTTACTAGGACCAAGCCAGAAATTCCTGAGTCGTTCTACTGTTTGTGTGTCGCCTCTCTGGTTTGCCAGTGCCATAGTGAAGAAGCTCCCAAGTACAGTGTCTAAATCGGTGAAACTTCCAGGTTGATTGTATGATCCTAGCATGTACATTTCACTGCTTGAGAGATCTCTTCCATACACCTCAATGAACTGCTCATAATCACTGATTGTTTCGTTCTCTTGAGTATACTCAAGAAACGCCATAGCCCATGATGCGCCATACGATGAAACCGCAAGTTCGTCACCCTGCATAGAGGGTTTGGGATAGTCATCAAGTGAGGCATTAGAGCCTAAATACGGAGATACAAGATCACTGTGAGTGAAAAGACCGTATTTGTCCTGCATCTGAGTATTAGCATAGTTTAATCCATAATCCCACATTCCGCTTTCCATATAGTTCTCATCGTAGATATTGTCGAAGAGCTCTGTTGCAAAGATGGGAATGCTGTTACATTGAATGAATATGATATATGGCTCACAGGGAATGAGTCCAACACCCCAGATTCCCCCTTCTTTTGGATTGCCATAACCGTCAGTGGTCAATGAAGTGTTCCAGTCATCAACGAACCAACCAATCTCAGTTGCAAACTCACCAGTGTTGAAACTACGTTCATAGAGTGCCATCATCAATGCATAGTGTCCAGTCCACATGATATTGGCGGGACCACGGAATCCACCTGTATAGAGATCTGATGAGTTGTTTGGATCAGGATAGTAATAATCATCCCAGTTTGTATTTGTCCATTCCCAGTACTCGATTGAGTCGTTTTCATATTCCTCAATCGTTGTGTTCATCATTTTAATTAGTGAATAAGCAACGTCTTGATAGAGTGAAGAGCGATATCCAGATGTCGTTTCATAGAGCATGGACATTACATATGTGGTGAAAGCAGCCAAATAATGACGTCCGCCCCTGAACCCTTCAGAATACCAACCGTCCCATGAATTGTATGCTCGGTCTGTTGTAAGAGTATCAAAGTAATTGAGCATGCCTATCTGGTCCTTATTCAGGGCCTTATAGTCAGCAAAGTTGAAAGTGACTCCATCGATTGTCTGAACACTCATTGTCGCTGGAGGTGTTGGGAGATTACCGAAAGTCATTCCAGCAAAGACAATTGTGATAACAAGTACGGTAGTAACGAATTTGTTCTGCTTTAGAATATGAGACATAGAAGATCACATCAAGTTAATTGTGGACTATACAGGATTAATCAATCAGTTGTCTTGCATGCGCACCATAAATAGTTTACAGAAAGATGGAAAAAATGTTATTTCGCATCTAGCGTCGAGCATCTGACATAAGAAACTCTTGAAATCGATGCAAGACTCTTTGAAGGCATTCATAGATCTCTTCCTTTTCCTTAGTCCTATTGCTAAGAAGCTCCTGTAATTCTTGACTTTGTAAC
>JAUWOU010000205.1 GCA_030612005.1 Candidatus Thorarchaeota archaeon
GACAATATGCTATTCTTGTACCTTCAGTATTAGAACAGAGGGCAATTGAGTTTGAGAATTGTAAAATTCAGTATCGAAAAGATCCAACTCCGCTATATTGTACTGCTGATCTGTTGAAAACGTATTACGGCAAGAAGATAGTATCTGCAACTCACAATAGAAGAACCCAGGATATTGTGGTGGATGCTGAACAATTTAGTATAATTGAAGAGAGCCTAGTGTCTGCAGGTCTTGACATTGCATCAATGCTTGAAGAATTTGATTATGATTCTTGGAATAATTTTGTATCTTCTAGGAGAGATTCTACACATATACAGCTATATTCTGAATCCGGTGAACTATCAATCTTACGTAGAGTAATATCAGCTCGTTCAAATATCTATGCTGAAAATTTCAGGCAACAAATTACAGCATTGAATCCGATAGTCTTAGCTAAAACACAGTCATGTAATGACGTTCTAATGGATGTGGCATCTGATAATTCTCATCAAATACGACGCAGAGTATTGAAACATCTAGGTGAATCAGGGGATTCTGCAGTTGTGAAATTTCTAGCTGGAGTAATGAAGAATGATGATGATGAGTCAATTAGAACAGAAGCAGCTCGTGCATATTCTATGCTTACTTCGAGTAGTCAATTTTCAAACATAGCTCTTGCGATGCCCCCGCCCTCAATAAAACCCTCAACTCTTGACATTTCAAAAATAAATAGAGTCCTTAACAATCTGATTTCTAGGAGTATGCCAAGTACTATGATTGATGATACTCTCACCTCAATTGCTATTCAAGGTGGCTCCGATGCTATTGATATCCTGACGCGCCTGCTTGCTAAACCACAAGTTAGTGTTCGGATGGCTGTTATCAAGGCATCAAGATCATTAGATAATGCAAGTGCAGCATCAATTGTTCGCGCTGCTCTTGACGATGAATCCGTGGATGTTGTCGCTTTAGCTGAAAAGGAACTTGATACACGTTGGCCGGATGCTGTCTGGGATTAGAAGTTGAAAATAGGCCGGATGACGAGATTGCTAGACTTTGTTATCAGTGACTATTGCAGTCTGTGTTCTATGTCTTTGCCATAGATCTCTGCGATTGTCTAAGGAGTCGATGGATATGTTAAGTAATCCCGCGGTCTCGTCCCGGTCGCACCTTGAGGTGCTGGTTTTCCTCCTGGACAAAGTCCCGTTTGCCCAGAAAGATGTGCCCAACGGATGTATGTTGTTGTTCGGTCCCTGTATCAATCAGAAAAGGTGATACTGTATCTTGAGTGAAGTGAGGAGGAAAGAGATTGAGGAAAGAGGTTCTCGACACAGTATTCACCAGCGGTTTCCAAACAAATCGCCAATATCGCAACAATATTTCGCTATTGTTGTAATATTCGCAATTCCCAACGAACATTTTGTGAAATATTCCAATATAAGATTACTTAGTGCGGCATAAAATAGACTATTTCCTAGACATCTTGGATTTGAGATAGCTTGGTGCTATCGCAAGAATTGAATTCCTTACTGATTTTTCACCCATAAGCATCTCAGCGATAATACGCTGTGAATTTTGAGAATCGATGAAGCCTGAACTACCCCATCCTGATGTCTTACCACTTTCTGGTCTCATAAGTTTTCGTTGAAGCCAGAGACCCCATTTAAGATCCGAGCCAATTTGCTCAACCCAATTTTCCTCATATTTCGAAAGCATTCTATCTGAAAAGTCATTCTTGCGAATACATCGCGCTGCAGTTTGAGCAGCTACGAGACCTCCCACCATGGAATAATGAATTCCTTCACCACTAATTGGTGAACAGTGACCCGAAGCATCTCCTGCAAGCATGATTCTCTGACCAAAAGAGGGTTTGATCACTCCAGCAAGAGGCATCAAGGCTGAGTCTTTCTTGATAATAGTACCATTACCTAATTCGTTAGAAAATGGCTCAACTTCTTTTAGGATATAATCAAGATAATCATGAGTTCGACGCTCGTTCGTTCGTATCCTCTTTACTAGACCTCCAGTACCTAATATTGCAACCTTACCTCTTGGAAATAACCAGCAGTATCCGCTGGGTGAATATTTGTTTCCATACAAGAATGTGTTAGAATGTTCCAGTTCTCTGTCCACTTCTATATGATATTGGAGACCGTAACCCATTGCTGAATTTGGAATTCTTGGTCTTATCGCAGTGAATCTCTGACTTACTGGGTTGGCACCACTGGCATCGATAATGAGTTTGGACGTAAAGGTTCTTTCTTTGCCATCCTCTCTTAGTGTTGCTTTGCAGGAGTTGCTGCTTGTTTCTACTTTGCCTACCTTAGACCCGAAGATTAGATTGCTACTAGTTGCTGGAATCATACTCTGTAGTGTTTTGCCCAAAGCACCCCTGCTCACATTAACTCCAAGGGGGTGATCGAATTGAATAGTGACCAGGTCTCGCCCTTGGAACTTCATCCTTACTTTGTCAATCTCATGTTGGTCATCAATTTTAGGAATTGAAAATTGCTTCAAAGCAGAGGCTGGAATAAATCCCGCACAGGGTTTGTTCTCACCTGGATTCATGTCTCTGTCGAACAGTAAATAGTCTACATCAAGTTCTGCTAATTTCTTTGCAGCAGTTAATCCAGCTGGTCCTGCTCCAATCACAATGACATCTGTATCCGTATTCATATCAACCAGAAAATAATCGGGTGGGCCTCATCTTAAATTCTTGGATTGAGTCTAATAACTGGTATCGGATGAACTTACGTACGAACTTCGTTTTCGTACTATAATAATCAAAACAACTGCAATGATTGCAATTCCGGAGTGGATAGAGTTCTATTGTTCGATTCATTACTGGTGTACTAAAGAAAAGGGGTGAAGATGGAGCGTGTACCACTCCCCATAGACTTGGGCTTCTGTTCAGTTTAGAGGCACCATAATCTAGTGGTACACGCCTTTGCGAATATTGGAGGTAAGTACACGTTAACCCGGTGGAGTACACGTTTGGATAGGTAGATAGGAAGTAAGGAGAGAATACACTGGTTTGCTTTCTTGGATCAGATGTCCGAAAGGTTTGGGATTTCAGAACCCCGTCTATGAATATTTTTTTCCAGCGTTTACTTCATAGAGTAGTAGTAAACGTTAGTATATGGGGCCGTGTGATATCCCCATATGATAATCATAGATTGAATATCTAGAGGATCTGCTGAACAAGGAATAATTCAAAGGAAATTAGTCTAGATTCGCGGGACCGTGCTGTCGGCAAACCGCTATTTGACTTACTATTTTTGAATAGAATCGTCTATTTAGATTTCTGCTAATTATTTTCTATAGTTAATTATTCTTCTCTCTCTTCCCTCAACACCTTTCGATTTTTCGACATAATGTTAGACATCTCTTTAAGTATTGTCACCTTCATTTGATGAAAATATGAACTAAGTATCTCAAAAAAATCTCGGAAAAAGAGTACCAAGGTATTACTCTAACTTTTGTTTGAATCCATTACCAACTATATGATGAGAACCGACTTTGATTGGACTGCATTTGAGATATACCTTCGAGCAGAGAGGGGACTATCTGATGTTAGTGCAAAAAAGGCAATAGATCTTCTAACCACTTTTGGAAAGTCTGATTATGATCGATCCTTGAACCAAGTTAATTTGTCATCTTTACAAAAGGGTCTATTTCAAGCATCAGAGAGATATTCCCCGAATAGTATCAATCTTGTCAAGAACACACTTAGACATTGGATTAGATTTGTCCAAGATGTAGATGACCTAAGCGATGTTACGAAGGAGCTCACGTTCCTTGATCGTTTGAAGCGAATGCTCGGAAGAAGTGCAGAGTATGATTCTGTATTTTCCCAGCGTATTGAGCGGATGCTAAAAAGTACCACTTCTACACCAAGACAGATGGATGGTCGAGATGAGCGATTAGGTGTCACGGATATTGTTGAATTAATTCAGGGTTCCAGATCACAGAAATGGAAGGCTCTCCTAGCATTTTCCTGGGACACAGCATTTAGACCAGGAGAACTAGTGAATATTGATTATGAAGACATCATTCATCGGGGTGCGGAGTGGGCTGTACGACTAAAACGAGAGAAGAGCGGCGATTATCAACAACATGACATCATGACTTGGCTTTCTCATATGTGGTTCATTCCATACTATGAGGATCATCCTGCAAAGACAGGTCCTCTATTCCCAACCAGAACCGGTGAACGAATGACTGTTCATGCACTTGGTCAAAATATTAGTGACCGTGGACGTAGAGCAGACAGAAAGCTCTATGCATACACAATCAGAAAAAGTGCGGCGACCTGGTGGGAACGTACAGGTCTCTTACCTACATCATCTATTCGTGCTAGGCTTGGGCATACTCAGAGGTCTCGGACTTTCGAGAAACATTACCTCGCACTCTTCCATGAAGATTACACTGAAGATGTTGTACGTGCTCAAGGAAGATTCGTACCTGGAAGGCAAAATTATGATCAAAGATATTGTATCTCTTGTGATACTATTAACCCTCCAATAGATGATCCTTCAATTGCACTACTTGGAAAGAAATCTGAACTCTGCATAAGATGTGATAAACCACTCATAGATCTGGATTAGAGACCTCAATTTCTATCCCTCAATCACTCTCACTTTATTGGATACTCATTCGATTCTTCTTCAATCTGCATTCTATTCAATTTCTACTTCTCATTTTCAATTTTCATTTTGCACTATGCCTCTTGACTACGTTTTACTATAGGTGTACTAGTCGTTTACCAGTACATTCTATAACTATAGGTTATTCGGAGTAACCTCTAGTTATGACTCTTCAAATTGCTGCTTGAAACTGATTAGAATATGCTAGGGGGACCGCTATATTGAATCTGGGGATATTAAATCAAAAAAGGGTAGGTTCAATGATTGAAAAGTAGTACCCTTTTGATAGGTACTTTTCAAGTCAGTGAAATTATGATCATCTTCGTGGCATGTGATCAAAATCACTCTTGACATTACAAATCAGAAAATTATTACTTCGAAAATACGAAAGGTATTGAGGGAATAAATATTTCACAAGGAATAATTCACATTATTGGTTCAGTATTCAATAGGTATTGGTAATGTTTGCAAAATAGAACAGGCGAACATCATTTATAT